>CAYQZN010000413.1:0-2228 GCA_964421805.1 uncultured Woeseiaceae bacterium | reverse complement strand
TGAACCTGAAGGCCGCCATCGCCGGCGAGACCCACGAGTACACCGACATGTACCCCGGCATGGCCAAGACCGCCCGCGACGAAGGCTTCGACGAGATCGCGGACTGGTTCGAGACGCTGGCCAAGGCCGAGCGCTCGCACGCCAACCGTTTCCAGAAGGCCCTGGACACGCTGGACAGCTGATCCGGCTGAAGGGGGCGGCCGGGCCGGCGCGGTCCGGCCGCCCCTTGTCTTTTGTGAGGTCTTTTCTGCGGTCTTTTCTGCGGGAGAACAAGAATGAGCGACGAGCGTCGGGAAGGCAGTCTGGAGGCGCCCACACGCCATCCCATCGACTGGAAGAAGCCGGAATTCTGGGACGAGAAAGCACTGTTCGACGAGATGGAGCGCGTGTTCGACATCTGTCACGGATGCCGCCGCTGCTTCAATCTCTGCCACTCCTTCCCCACGCTGTTCGACGCGGTCGACGAATCCGACACCGGCGAGCTGGATTCGGTGCCGAAGAAAGCCTACTGGGACGTGGTGGATCACTGCTACCTCTGCGACATGTGCTACATGTCGAAGTGTCCGTACGTGCCGCCCCATCCCTTCAACGTGGACTTCCCGCACCTCATGCTGCGGGCGAAGGCGTTCCGCTTCCGCCGCGACGGCGCCTCCACCCGGGACAAGATCCTCTCCTCGACGGATACGGTGGGCAAGCTGGCCGGCATCCCGGTCGTGGTGCAGGCGGTCAACGCCGCCAACCGCAGCAAGACGGGGCGCAAGCTGCTGTCGAAGACGCTGGGCGTGCATCCGGACGCGCCGCTGCCGCCGTACCACTCGTCCACGGCCCGCAAGCGGCTGAAGTCCCACCTGGGGCGCAGCGGCGAGGGCGCCGAGCCCGCCGGCCGCACGAAGGGCAGGGTGGTGCTGTTCACCACCTGCTACGGCAATCGCAACCTGCCTTCCATGGACGAGGACCTGGTCGCCGTGTTCGAGCACAACGGCATACCGGTGACGCTCGCCGCGAAGGAGCGCTGCTGCGGCATGCCGAAGCTCGAGCTGGGTGACCTGGATGCCGTGGCGCAGGCGAAGGACGCCAATGTTCCGGAGCTTGCGCGCTGGGTGGACGAGGGCTGGGACATCGTCGCCCCGGTGCCTTCCTGCGCGCTCATGTTCAAGCAGGAGCTGCCGCTGCTGTTCCCGGAGGACGAGCAGGTGGCGAAGGTGCGCGACGCCATGTTCGACCCCTTCGAATATCTGGCAATCCGCCACAAAGAGGGCAGGCTGAAGACGGATTTCTCGACGCCGCTGGGCAAGGTCTCCTACCAGATCCCCTGCCACCTGCGGGTGCAGAACATCGGCCAGAAGACCCGGGAAATCCTATCCCTGGTGCCGGATACCGAGGTGAAGACCATCGAGCGCTGCTCCGGCCACGACGGCACCTACGCCGTGAAGCAGGAGTTCCACGACACCTCGGTGAAGATCGCCCGCGCGGTGGTCCGCCAGGTGGACACCGCGGCGCCCGATCACTTCGTGAGCGACTGCCCCATGGCCGCCGAGCAGATCGCCCGCGGCACCGACAAGGTGGAGGCCAACCATCCCATGAGCCTGCTGCGCAGCGCCTACGGGATCTGAGAGTTACGACTGAATCGACCACAGGGACGCGAAGACTATGGACAAACTGACCGCCGACGACCTGATGACGCTGGAGACCTACGCGCGCGAACGGACCGGCTTCAGGACGAAGGTGCTGGAGCACAAGAAGAACCGCCAGATCAACCTGGGCGAGAACGCGACGCTGTATTTCGAGGACCGGCTGACCATGCAGTATCAGGTCCAGGAGATGCTGCGCATCGAGAAGATCTTCGAGCCCGGGGGCATCGCCGAGGAGCTGGACGCCTACAACCCGCTGATCCCGGACGGCAGCAACTGGAAGGCCACCTTCATGGTGGAGTTCCCGGACGAGCAGGAGCGGCGCGAGCAGCTGAAGCTCCTGCGCGGCATCGAGGACGCCGTCTGGCTGCAGGTGGAGGGCTGCGACAGGATCCGCGCCATCTCCGACGAGGACCTGGAGCGCGACGACGAGACCAAGACCTCCGCCGTGCACTTCATGCGCTTCGAACTCGCGCCGGAGATGGTCGAGGCGCTGAAGGGCGGCGCGACACTCTCGGCGGGCATCGACCACGACCGCTACCAGGCCGAGGTGGACCCGGTGCCGGAGGCCACCCGGCGCTCGCTCACCGCCGACCT
>CAYQZN010000412.1:0-2231 GCA_964421805.1 uncultured Woeseiaceae bacterium | reverse complement strand
GGGTCGCTGACGGGGAGTGCGGCGGCCGCCGGAACGGCCGAAAAGTTCTTCACTTTAGTTCTTCACTTTTTCCGGCATTGCAGTAGAATGGTGTGTTTTCTCGGGCGCCGGGCCGAGCGTTCGCCTGCGCCCGCGTTTATTGTGTTCAGATAATGGTTTCAGATTTGAGAATGGGCGAGGTCCATTAGTACATGGTCAGCATCCGGTTAACCAGGGGAGGGGCGAAGAAGAAGCCCTTCTATCACGTCATCGTGACGGACAGCCGCAATCGGCGGGACGGCCGCTACATCGAGCGGCTCGGCTTCTTCAACCCGCAGGCGAAGGAGGACGAAGAGTCCCTGCGCCTCGACGTAGCCCGTGTCGAGCACTGGATCGGGCAGGGCGCCCGGCCGTCGGAGCGGGTGGCTTCGTTGCTGAAGCAGGCCCGCAAGACCGCCGCCGCCAGCGCCTGAGCCGCATCCCGCGCGCCCGGGTCCGTGGACGAACGCGATCCGGCGCACACCGGCGACCTGGTCACCCTGGGCCGGATCAGCGGCGTCCACGGCGTACAGGGATGGGTGAAGGTGTTTTCCTACGCCGATCCCAGAGAGAACGTGCTCTCCTACCCGGAGTGGTGGCTGATCAGGGGCCGGGAGCGGCGCCGGGTGCGGGTACGGGACGGCCGCGCCGGCGGCCGCACGATTATCGCGGCACTGGAGTCCATCGAGGACCGTGACGCGGCAGAGGAGTGGGTCGGGGCCGAGATCGCCGTCGAGCGCTCGAGCCTGCCGGAGCCCGGAGAAGGAGAGTTTTACTGGGCCGATCTGATCGGCCTGGAAGTGCGCGACAGCCGCGGCGAGCGGCTGGGCCGGGTCGGCCAGATGCTGGAGACCGGCGCGCACGACGTGATGGTGGTCGAGCGCGGCGAGGGAGAGGATCTGCTGATCCCCTTCGTGATCGACCGGATCGTGAAGGCGGTGCGCCTGGAAGAAGGCTGCATCGTCGTCGACTGGGAGTGGAGCTGACCCCGTGCACATCGAAGTGGTCAGCCTGTTCCCGGACGAGGCCCTCACCGTCGGCCGCTTCGGCGTCGTCGGTCGGGCCGTGGACAGCGGGCTGCTGTCGCTGGGCGCGGTGAACCCTCGGGATTTCACCGAGGACGTACACCGCACGGTGGACGACAGGCCCTACGGCGGCGGTCCGGGCATGGTGATGAAATTCGGCCCGCTCGCGGCCGCGATCGGCGCGGCCCGCGGACGGACCGCAGACGGGGCCCGGGTGGTGTACCTGAGTCCGCAGGGCAGGCGCTTCGACCAGGGCCTGGCGCGGGAGTACGCGACGTTGCCCGCGCTGGTGCTGGTGGCGGGACGCTACGAGGGCGTCGACGAGCGGCTCATCGAGGCCGGCGTCGACGAAGAAGTCTCGGTCGGGGACTTCGTCCTCAGCGGCGGCGAGATCGCGGCCATGGCGGTGATAGACGCCACGGTGCGGCTGCTGCCGGGAACGCTGGGCGACGCGGAGTCGGCGGCGCAGGAGTCGTTCGAGACGGGACTGCTCGACTGCCCGCATTACACCCGTCCGGAGGTCGTGGACGGCCGGCGGGTGCCGGCGGTGCTGACCTCCGGCGACCACCGGGCCATCGCCCGCTGGCGGCTGAAGCAGTCGCTGGGCAGGACCTGGGCGCGGCGGCCGGATCTGCTGCGCGACAGGCAGCTGACGGACGAGGAGCGCGAGCTGCTCGAGGAATACAAGGCCGAAGCAGAGAATGCCGCGGCCGGAATACGGTAAGACATTCAACATTCGACTGAGACAGCAGGAACAAGCCATGAGCAAGGTCATCGACGCTTTGGAGCAGGAACAGATGCAGCGCGAGGTACCCGAGTTCGCCCCGGGCGACACGGTAGCCGTGCAGGTGCGCGTCAAGGAAGGCGACCGGGAGCGGCTCCAGTCCTACGAGGGCGTGGTGATCGCGAGGCGCAACCGTGGCCTGAACTCGTCCTTCACCGTGCGCAAGATGTCTCATGGCGAGGGCGTGGAGCGTGTCTTCCAGACCTACAGCCCCTCGATCGGCGACATCATCGTCAAGCGCAAGGGCGACGTGCGCCGCGCCAAGCTCTACTACCTGCGCGGACGCACGGGCAAGGCCGCCAGGATCCGCGAGAAGATCTGACGGTGACGCCGTGACCCCGATTGGCGCAGGAACGAAGCCTGCCGGCCGGGGTCACAGCTGACATGACGGAACGCTCCCGCAA
>CAYQZN010000411.1:0-2247 GCA_964421805.1 uncultured Woeseiaceae bacterium | reverse complement strand
CGCCGGAGGCGATCTTGCGCCGCAGCCGGTAGCCGCGCGCACTGCCGCCCTTGCCGCCCTTGCCATCCTGGCCGCTCTCGCCGAAGAACAGGCTGTCGGTGGAGGCGAGGCTGCGGCGCGAGCCGAGCGCCCGGCGCAGCGCGGCGATGAGAGCCGCATGGCCGATGTCGGACTTGTGGAAGAAGCTCTGGGCGCCGTACTGCAGCGCCCGGGCACCGTCGGCCGGATCCCGGCTGGACGTGAAGAAGATCGTCGGCGGGAACGACGGGCGCGCGCAATAGCGGCGCAGCGCCTGCAGCCCGTCCATGCTGCCCAGCCGGTGGCCGATCAGGACGACGTCGTTGTCGGCGCCGCCGAAGGTGTCGGCGAGCGCGCCGGAGACGTGGGGGTCGTACTCGGTGATCACCGCGTCGTGCCAGACGGTGGTGATGTGATGCATCAGCAGCGTCCGGAATTCCGGATGAGCGTCGATGATCATGAATCTGTGGCTCATCCCGGAGCTCTCCCGCCGCGGCGGCCAGGTCTATGGTCTATGGACGATAAGAGCCGCGAGGCCCTAGACCGTGCTCATGGCCGCGTCGCTGTCTTCCGTGCCCTGGTCGGCCGTCTGGCCGGCGCCGCCCTCGCCGCCCAGCCCCAGGTACAGCTGCTTTGCCTGGTCGGAGCGGGCGCTCTCGAGCTGGCGCAGATATTCCTCGCTGACGTCGCCGGTCACGTACTTGCCGGAGAAGCAGGAGGTGTCGAACTCGTTGATCTCGGCGTCGTCGTGCTGCACCGCCCGCACCAGATCGTCCAGGTCCTGGTAGATCAGCCAGTCCGCGCCGATCAGCTTCTCCACCTCCGCCTCGGAGCGCCCGTGGGCCACCAGCTCGCTGGCCGCCGGCATGTCGATGCCATAGACGTTCGGGTAGCGCACCGGCGGCGCCGCCGAGGCGAAGCAGACCTTGCGCGCGCCGGCCTCCCGCGCCATGCGGATGATCTGCTGGGAGGTAGTGCCGCGCACGATGGAGTCGTCCACCAGCAGCACGTTCTTGCCGCGGAACTCCAGGTCGATGGCGTTCAGCTTGCGCCGCACGGAGCGCTCGCGCATGGCCTGGCCCGGCATGATGAAGGTGCGGCCGATATAGCGGTTCTTGATGAAGCCTTCCCGGTACTTCACGCCCAGGCGGTGGGCCACCTGCACCGCCGCCGTGCGGCTGGTATCCGGTATGGGGATCACCACGTCGATATCGTGGTCCGGCCGGGCGGCGAGGATCTGGTCGGCCAGCGTCTCGCCCATGCGCAGACGCGTCTTGTACACGCTCAGCCGGTCGATGATGGTGTCCGGCCGGGCGAAATAGACGAACTCGAAGATGCAGGGTGCGTAGGCGCGCTGCTCGGCGCAGGCGCGCATGTGCAGCTGGCCCGCGGTGTCCACGAATATCGCCTCGCCGGGCAGGATGTCGCGCACCAGGCGGAAGCCGAGCGCGTCCAGCGCCACGCTCTCCGAGGCCACCATGTACTCGGTGCCGGCCGGCGTGCGGCGGCTGCCCAGCACCAGCGGGCGGATGCCGTAGGGGTCGCGGAATGCGAGCATGCCCTGGCCGATGATGAGCGCGGTCACCGCATAGCCGCCGCGGCAGCGCTCGTGCACGGCGGCCACCGAGTCGAAGACGACGTCCGGCGTGAGCTCGCCGTCGGCCCGCTGCTGCAACTCGTGGGCGAAGACGTTCAGCAGCACCTCGGAGTCCGAGCCCGTGTTCAGATGGCGCCGGTCTTCGCGGCGCAGCAGCTCCGAGAGCTCGGCGGCGTTGGTCAGGTTGCCGTTGTGCCCCAGGCAGATGCCGTAGGGGGAGTTCACGTAGAACGGCTGGGCCTCGGACGAACTGGAGCAGCCGGCCGTGGGATAGCGCACGTGGCCGATGCCGATGTTGCCTTTCAGGCGCAGCATGTGGCGCTGGTGGAAGACGTCCCGGACCAGGCCGTTGCTCTTGCGGGAATGCAGGCGCTGGCCGTCCCACGTCACGATGCCGGCGGCGTCCTGGCCCCGGTGCTGCAGCACGGTCAGGGCATCATAGATGGCCTGGTTGACCGGGCTCGTGCCCGCGATGCCGACTACGCCGCACATGGGATGCTCCCGGGCGCCTCAGAGACGGGTGCCGTCGCCATCGGGCTCCCCCACGGTCTCGCCGCCCATATCGTCCATCCCGTCGATCGCCTCCAGGGCCCGCGGCGCCAGCACGCGGATGCCGTTGCCGACGCGCTCGG
>CAYQZN010000410.1:0-2248 GCA_964421805.1 uncultured Woeseiaceae bacterium | reverse complement strand
GAGGCGGACGGCGGGGACAGCCCCGTCCTCACGTATCGGCAACTCGCCGACCGGGTCGACGCCATCGCCGTCGGCGCAAGTGCGGACGGCTATGACCGAGTCGCCCTGTTCGCGACGCCGGACGCCGACTGGATCAGCGTCTTTCTCGGCCTGCTCCGCGCAGGCATCACGGCCGTGCCGATCGACACCCAGATGGAGCGCGAGCAACTCGGCGGCATCTTCGCCGAGACCGACATCCCCTGCGTGGTCACGGACGAGGCGCGCGCCTCGATCCTGGAGGATATCGACTACGACGGCACCGTGCTCCGGCTGGACCGCGACGGCGGCGCCCGCAGCTGGCAGCGCTGGCTGGACATCGACGGCGAAGTGCCGGACCTGCCCGCCGCGGAGGACACCGCCCTGCTCCTGTTCACGAGCGGTACCACCGGCCCGCCGAAGGGCGTGCCCCTGAAACACCGCAACCTCGCCTTCCAGGTGCGCACGGTGGAGGAGACGGGTCTGGTCGCCGCCGACGACTGCATGCTCCAGCCACTGCCGCTGCACCACGTCTATCCCCTGGTCATCGGCACGCTGGCGCCCTTGTCCCTCGGCATCCCCATCGTCATCCCGGCAAGCCTGACCGGCCCGGACATCATCCGGGCCATCCGCGCCCACGACGTCACTATCATCCTGGGCGTGCCGCGTCTCTACGCCGCCCTGCTCGCCGGCGTGGATGCCCGCATCGACGGCCTGCCGGCGCCGGTCAGGCTGGTGATGCGCGGGCTCATCCGCGGCTGCACCGCGCTGCGCCGTGCCACAGGCATGAACGCCGGCCGCATCCTGCTGCAGCCCCTGCATCGTCAGCTCGGCCCGACGTTGCGCATGCTCGCGTCGGGCGGTTCGCCGCTGGACGCCGCCACCGCCCATCGGCTGGAAGGCATCGGCTGGGACGTGGCCATCGGCTATGGCCTCACCGAGACGGCGCCGCTGCTCACCGTGAAGATGCCCGGCCGCGGCCATCTCGACACCGTGGGCCGGGTCGTCGACGGCACCGAGCTCTCCATCGACCGCTCGGTGCAGACGGCCAGCGACGCCGAGGCCGGCGAAATCCTCGCCCGGGGCCCCGGCGTCTTCGCGGGCTACCTGGACCGCGAGGATGAAACAGAGGAGTCCTTCACCGACGGCTGGTTCCGCACCGGCGACCTCGGCCGGATCGACGACGACGGCTACCTGCACGTGCTCGGCCGCAAGAGCACCATGCTCGTCACGGCCTCGGGCGAGAACATCCGCACCGAGGCGCTGGAGGAGGCATACGCGGAACACCCGCTGATCGCCGAGATCGGCATATTGAAGGACGGCGAGCAACTCGCCGCCGTCATCTTCCCGGACCTCGAGGCACTGCGCCGGGAGTCCCGCTCCGCCGAAGACGCCATCGGCGCGGCCGTACGCGAGCGCTCACGTGCCCTCCCCTCCTACCAGCGCCTCGACCGCTACCGCGTCACCCACGAGCCTCTCGACCGCACGCGGCTGGACAAGATAAGACGCAACAAGCTGGAGGAGCGCTACGAATCCCTGGCCGAGGGCGAGGATACGGCCGGCGGCGAACCCATGGCCATCGACGACATGGCTGCCGAAGACCGGGAGCTGCTGCGCAACGAGCGCGCCCGCAAGGCCTGGGAACTGCTGGCAGAGCGCTACCGGCGGACGCGCCTGACGCCCGACACCAGCTTCCAGCTCGAGCTCGGCGTCGACTCCCTCGGCTGGCTCGACCTCAGCATGGACATCGCGCGGAGGACCGGTGCCGAGCTGCGCGAGGATGACATCGCCGGCATCGAGACCGTACGGGACATGCTCGCCGCCGTCGCGGAGAAGGAGGAATCCGCCGAGGAACTGCACACGCCGCTCGAACAACCGGACTCCGTACTCACCGACGAGCAGAAGGAATGGCTCGAACCGCGCTCCCGGGCCAGCGCCATCACCGCGCGGGCCGCCTACGCCGTCAACACCGGCCTGATGCGAGCGGCATTCCGCGTGCGCGCCGCCGGCGAGCCGCCGCCGCAGTCCGGGCCGCTGCTGATCGCTCCCAATCACACCAGTTTCCTGGACCCGTTCGTCCTGGCGGCCACGCTGCCGCCCGAGCTGCGGGTGGACACATTCTGGGGCGGCTGGACCGGCTGGGCCTACCGCAACGCGGTCTTCCGCGGCTTCAGCCGGCTGGGCCGCGTCATCCCCATCGACCCGCGCCGCACGGTGGTCTCCAGCCTCGCCT
>CAYQZN010000409.1:0-2255 GCA_964421805.1 uncultured Woeseiaceae bacterium | reverse complement strand
CGGCATCTGACCGCCTTCGAAGCCCACCTTGTGGTAGCCGCCGGAGCGGGCGTGCTGGCCTTTCTGGCCGCGACCGCTGGTCTTGCCCTGGCCCGCGGAGTGACCGCGGCCCAGGCGCTTGCCGGCCTTCTTGCTGCCCTCTGCAGGCTTAAGCGTATTCAGACGCATCTCTAGATTTCCTCTACGTTCAGGAGATAGGACACCTTGTTGATCATGCCCCGGTTCTCCGGCGTATCCTCGACGGTGACCGTCTGGTTGATCTTCCTGAGACCGAGCCCGGAGACGCAGGCCTTGTGGTTGGCCAACCGCCCGTACCGGCTCTTCACCAGTGTCACTCTCAGCTTCTGTCCCTTGCTCTCTGACTTGGCCATCGTGCTAGCTCTGTATCTCGTCGACTTTCTTGCCGCGCTTCGCCGCGATGCGGCTCGGCGAGTGCACCGACTGCAGCGCGTTGATGGTCGCGCGCACCACGTTGATGGGGTTACGCGAGCCGTAGCTCTTGGCCAGCACGTTACGCACGCCGGCGCATTCGAACACCGCGCGCATGGCACCGCCGGCGATGATGCCGGTACCTTCCGAGGCCGGCTGCATCAGCACCTTCGTGGCGCCGTGACGGCCCTTGACCTCGTACTGCAGCGTCTCGTCCTTCAGGTGCAGCGACTTCAGGTTCTTCCGCGCCGCCTGCATCGCCTTCTGGATCGCGATGGGCACTTCACGGGCCTTGCCGTAGCCGAAGCCGACCTTGCCGGCGCCGTCGCCCACCACGGTCAGCGCGGTGAAGCCGAACTGGCGACCACCCTTCACGACCTTGGCGACACGATTCACGGTCACCAGTTTTTCGAGAAGATCGTCGCTGCCTTGTTCCATTCTTGCCATGTGTCACTACCCGATGACCCGCCTATCGCCCGGCGGGTATTCATTGATCCTAGAACTGCAGACCGCCCTCGCGCGCCGCGTCCGCCAGTGCTTTTACGCGGCCGTGGAAGCGGAACCCGGAGCGGTCGAACGCCACCGACTCCACGCCCGCCGCCTTCGCCTTCTCGGCAATGGCGCGGCCGACCTCGGCCGCCGCGTCCACGTTGCCCGTACCCTTGAGCTTCTCGCGCAGTTCCTTCTGCACCGTGGAGGCGCTCGCCAGCACGCTCGCCCCGTCCGGGGCGATGATCTGGGCGTAGATGTGCCGCGGCGTCCGGTGGACGCTCAGGCGGTGCACGGCCAGCTCGCTGATCTTGCCCCGCGTGCGGCGGGCCCGGCGCAGCCGGCTCTGTTTCTTGTCCAGTCTCATATCCTGAAATCCTCGGAAACCGGTTACTTCTTCTTCGCTTCTTTCATGACGACGCGCTCGTCGGCATAGCGCACGCCCTTGCCCTTGTAGGGCTCCGGCGGACGGAAGCGGCGGATCTCGGCGGCGACCTGGCCGACCTTCTGCTTGTCGGAGCCGCGCACGACTACCTCTGTCTGGCTCGGCGTCTCTACCTGCACACCCTCCGGCACCTGATAGGCCACCGGGTGGGAGAAGCCGAGCGTCAGGTTCAGCATGCCGCCCTGAGCCTGGGCACGATAGCCGACACCGCGGAGCTCCAGCTTGCGCTCGAACCCTTCGGTAACGCCCTGCACCATGTTGGCCAGCAACGCACGGGTGGTGCCCGCCATGGCGTTGGCGAAGCGGGAGCCCGAACGCGCCTTCAGCGTTACGGTGCCGTCCTCCTGGCCCAGCTCGACCTCGTGGTTCAGCTCCATCTCGAGCACACCCTTCGGCCCTTTCACGTTGACGGTGGTACCGCTGACGGCCACCTCGACGCCCTTGGGCAGCGCTACCGGTTGTTTTGCGACTCTAGACATTTTCCTGACTCGTTGTATCCCTTAGGAGACGACGCAGAGAACCTCTCCGCCGATGCCCTGCGCCCGGGCCTGGCGGTCGCTCATGAGACCGGCGGAGGTGGAGACGATGGCCACGCCGAGGCCGCCGAGCACCCGCGGGACGCCGTCCTTGCCACGGTAAATACGCAGGCCGGGACGGCTCACACGCTGGATGCGCTCGATCACCGGCGCGCCCTCGAAGTACTTGAGATCGACGGTGAGCTCGCGCTTCGCGCCTTCGCCCTCGATCCGGTAATCGGCCACGTACCCTTCGTCCTTCAGCACCTTGGCCACGGCCGCCTTGATGTTCGAGGCGGGCATGGTGACGCTGACCTTGCGCGCCTTCTGACCATTGCGGATGCGGGTCAGCATGTCGGCGATGGGATCGGTCATGC
>CAYQZN010000408.1:0-2262 GCA_964421805.1 uncultured Woeseiaceae bacterium | reverse complement strand
GGGCGAGCCCGACCTCTCGCGCGAGACCGGGGACATCGACGCCATCGCCCGGCAGCTGATCGGGGGTCCGTTCCACCTGCTGGGCATGTCCCAGGGCGGGCGCATCGCGCTGCGCTATGCGGCGCGGCATCCCGGCCGTCTGCGTTCACTGATCCTGCAGGGCGCGGCAGTGGACGGTGAGGACCCGGGCGGTCCGGACGAGGAGCGCATTCCCGTGGCCGAGTACGCCGCGCTGGCGGGCGAGGGCCGCATGGACGAGGTCCGGCGCCGCTGGCTGCGCCATCCCATGATGCGGGTCGGCGAGGGGCACCCGAAAGCGGAGACGCTGCTGCGACAGATGCTGGCGGACTATCGGGGCGAGGATCTCGTCCGCTTCCGTCCCGAAGCCTACGCCTGGTCCGACGACGTGCTCGGCGCGGTGGCCGGCGCGGGACTGCGTCTGCTGGTCCTGACCGGAGGCCGGGAGACGGAGGCGCGGCGGCGCCTCGCGCGGATAGTCGTCGACCAGGTGCCCGGTGCCCGCGAGGTCGTGCTGGCAGCCAGCGGACACCTCGGCAATCTCAGCGAGCCGGACGCCTACAACCGGGCGGTGAGGGAATTCTGCCGCGACGTCGATTACGGCAATTGCGGCGGCGGCGCTTCAGTCCGCGGCGCCGCGGATTGAGTGGACCAGGACCGGGTAGCGGCGCAGCTCGGTCTCGATCCTCTCGGCCGCCCGGCGCAGATGCGGCAACCGGGTCTCCACCATCTCCGCCTCGTTCACCCGTGTGGTGGCCGTCGAGCAGTTGATGGCCGCGATCACCGTGCCGTCGTCCATGCGTATCGGCACCGCCACCGAGACGATGCCGTAGTCGAGTTCGTCCTGGATCGAGGCATGGCCGCAGCCCCGTATCCCGTCCAGTATCTCGCGCAGCGCGGGCACGGACGTCTCGGTCTTGTCGGTGAACTTCTCCGGGCGCATCTCGGCGAGCAGCGTCTGCAGCACGTCATCGGGCTGGTGGGCCAGGAGCACGCGGCCGAGTGAGGTGCAGTACGCCGGAAAGCGGGTGCCGACCCCGGCGGCCAGGCGCACCATGCGGTTGGTGGAGACGTGCACCAGGTAGAGGATGTTCTGCCGGGACAGGACGGCCAGCGACGAGCTGTCGCCGGTGCGGTCGCGTACCTCCTGCAGGTACGGCCGGATGACTTCTTCCACGTTCATCGACTCGAGGAACGCCGAGGCGAAGCCGATCACCTCCGGCGTCAGCAGGAAGCGCTTGCCCTTCTTGCCCACGTAGCCCAGGTGCACCAGCGTGTTCAGGCAGCGCCGGGCGACCGCCGGGCTGAGCGAGGTGGCGGCCGCGACCTCGCTGAGGCTCATCTCGGGACGCTCCTTGGTGAACGAGCGCAGCACCGACAGCCCCCGCGCCAGGGTATTCAGGTACTCGCCGTCGCTGCGGGGGTTCTCGTTCGGCATGAATGGGTGGCGTCGACCTCGTGACGAGCCGGGATGGTAGTACGGTTTCGGCGCGGAGCGTTAGCCGCGTGCGCTCAGCCGGCCTCCATGATGCGCACCGGCGCGCCCCGGTCCAGGCCCAGCCCGGCGGCGGCGCTCGACTCCGCCCGCGCGATCTCCAGCACGCCGAAGGAGTTCACCAGGGCCAGATATTCGCCGGGCTTCGAGCGCCCGTAGGTTTCTCGTAATTCGAACTCGTGGCCGCCCGCCAGGATCAGCGGGCGCTCGAAGCTCTCCAGATACTCCTCGCCGATATTCGTGATCAGGTTGCCGAAATTGTCCACGGTGACGACCACCCCGACGAGGCGGCCGTTGGTGCTCTCCGGCTCTTCCAGCCAGCCGGGCGTCCAATCGTCCACGCGCGGGCCCAGATCCGGCGGCGCCAGTCGTCCCGCCGCCAGTTCGGCGGCCAGAGGCGCGAAGATGTCGCGGCCGTGGAAGGTGGCACTGGCCGGCGGCAGCGACAGGGACTGCAGACGGGCGGCCTCCAGCCGATGGACTTTCGCGTCGGCGACCGCGTCGAGCAGGGGTGCCAGCAGACCGTTGTCCGGCGCGAGGAAGACATGCCGGTCGGCCTCGACGACGATGATGTCCCGCTCCGTGCCCACGCCGGGGTCCACGACTGCCACGTGGACGGTGCCCGGCGAGAAATAGTAGTACGAGCGCTGCAGCCAGAAGCCGGCCTCCGCGGGCCAGTGCACCGGGATCTCGTGGGTCAGGTCGACGATCTTCGCGTCACGGAAGCGCGCCAGGATCACCCCCTTCAT
>CAYQZN010000407.1:0-2320 GCA_964421805.1 uncultured Woeseiaceae bacterium | reverse complement strand
TCCTGGACAACCCGAATCTCTACCGCCGCCTGCCCGTGGTGCCGGAGCACGATGCCCCCGGCCGCTCGGGGGACAATCCGCTACCCGGCTGACCCATGAAAGAACCTGCCTTTACCATCGGTATCGAGGAAGAGTACCTGCTGGTGGACCGGGAGACCCGCAGCCTCGCGGACGACCCGCCCACCGCCATGCTCGAGGAGTGCGAGAAGCGCTGCAAGGGGCAGGTGAGCCCGGAGTTCATGCGCTCCCAGATCGAGGTGGGCACGCGGGTGTGCCGGAACATCCGCGAGGCGCGCCGGGACCTGGCCCGTCTGCGCCGGGTGATCACGGACGTGGCCGACGAACACGGCCTGGCGCCGATCGCCTCGTCCACCCACCCGTTCAGCCGCTGGACCGAGCAGAAGCACACGCCCAAGACACGCTACCAGGCGCTGGCCACCGAGATGCAGGCGGCCGCCCGGCGGTTGCTGATCTGCGGCATGCACGTGCACGTGGGCATCGAGGACGACGCGATGCGCATCGATCTCATGTCCCAGATGAGCTACTTCCTGCCGCATCTGCTGGCGCTGTCCTGCTCGTCGCCGTTCTGGGAGGGCAAGGACACCGGCCTGAAGTCCTACCGCCTCACCGTGTTCGACGCGCTGCCGCGCACCGGGCTGCCGGAGCATTTCTCGAGCTTCGGCGAATACCAGCGCCACGTGGACGTGCTGGTCTCGGCCGGCATCATGGAAGACGCCACCAAGCTGTGGTGGGACCAGCGCCCGAGCGCGCGCTATCCCACGCTCGAGACCCGGGTGATGGACGTGTGCACGCTCATCGACGACACCATGGCGCTGGCCGCGCTGGTGGTCTGCATCCTGCGCATGCTGTTCCGCCTGCGGGTGGACAACCAGCGCTGGCGCATCTACCCGAACATGCTCATCCACGAGAACCGCTGGCGGGCGATGCGCTACGGGTTCGACGAGGGCATGATCGATCTCGCCAAGGGCCGCGTGATTGCTTTCGAGTCGCTGCTGGAGGAGCTGCTGGAGCTGGTCGCCGAGGACGCCGAGGCGCTGGACTGCGTGGCGGAGGTGCGCTCGGTGCGCCACATCATCGAGCGCGGCACCAGCGCCCATCGCCAGCTCGAGACCTACCGGGATGCGCTGTCCGAAGGCGCCGATCACCAGGGTGCCCTGCAGGCCGTCGTCGACCACCTCATCGCGGAGACGGCGATGGGGCTGGATGCGCCTGACTGAGGCGATTGAGACATAATCCCGTCCGGCGCCGGGGGCAACTGAGTACCGGTTAACAGAAACCGGCGCCCCCCGCCGCTACAGTGCTCCAATCGCCGCCGGTGGGGGCGGCAGACGGACGGGGCGATTGGATAAGACGACCTTCTTCCTGGTAATCCAGCTCTGCGCCGGCGTGGGCTACGCCGTCATGGCGGCGGCGCTGTATCGCCGCCGGGAACCGGACGCCCGTTCGGTCTCGCTGGTGGTCTTCCTGGGATTGCTCTCGGTCTGGATCCTGGGCGCGGGGCTCGAGACCGCGTTCCCCACGCTCTTCGTGCACAACGTCGCCCGGGTGCTGGTGTTCGTCGGCGCCTGCTTCGCGCCGGTGGCCATCGTGGCCTTTCTCATGGGCTACACGGCACAGGGGGTGCGCGCCAACCTGCTGGCCGGGTTGTGCGTGGTGCCCACGCTCACGCTGCTGATGACGGCGACCAACCCCTGGCACGGCCTCATGTGGGATTACCCGCCGCCGACGGCCGGCGGGCGCACGCTGCTGTCGCTGGACTGGGGTCCCTGGTTCGCGTTCGTGCACGGTCCGTACAGCTACGGCATGGTGCTGGTGGCGTTCACCGTGTTCGGTTTCCATCTGCCGTCGGTGCCGCCGTCCCAGCGGCTGCCGGCGGTGGTCATGATGATCTCCGGCATGGTGCCGCTGACCATCAGCGGCCTGTCGGTGATGGGCTTCGGGCCCCAGGACGTGCCGGTGACCACGCTGACGCTGTCGGCGTTCATTCCGATCTATGCCTGGATGACGCTGGGCATGAAGGTGACGCGGCTGAGCGTCGTCGCCTATCGCGGCGTGTTCGAGCAGCTGAAGGACCCGGTGCTCCTGCTCGACAACGAGGACCGCGTGGTGGGCGCCAATCGCGCGGCCGAGAAATTGCTGGGGGCCCGCGAGGCGGAGCTGGTGGCGCGTCGGCTGCGCGGCGAGACGTCGGTGCTGGACGCCATCCGGGAGTGCGTCGAGAGCGGCATCATGCAGCACCTGTCGACGGACTGCGGCCGCCATTACGAGGTGCGCCGCTCGGCCATCCGCACGGCGAAGC
>CAYQZN010000406.1:0-2329 GCA_964421805.1 uncultured Woeseiaceae bacterium | reverse complement strand
CGCAACCTTGCCAAGGTTGAGGTCGCCGGTTCGAGCCCGGTTTCCCGCTCCAGATCAAGTCAGGGCCCCGCAACGGGGCCCTGATTCGTTACGGTCGCCGGTTCGCCCGGACAGTCCGATCTGGTAATCTGCCGTCGCCGGCTCAGCCTGCATCAAGTCACTGACGAATAAAGGACAATTCCAGAATGACTCTGCCCTCCGGGATCGGTGGCACCGCTGCCGTCTGTCTGCTCGCCGTGATGGCTGCCGGGCCGCTGCCGGCACAGGCAGATTCTGAGCGCGCAGCCGCCGAGGATGCCGAGATCGAAGAGGTGATCGTGACGGCGCGCCGTCGCAGCGAAAACCTGCAGGAGATCGCCGACGCCATCACCGTGTTCGACCAGGCTGCCATCGAGGACGCGGCCATCCGGCGCATGAACGACGTGGCGGCGCTGACGCCAAACCTGCGTTTCTCCGACGATCAGGAAGTGGGACAGAGCACCATCACCATCCGGGGCGTCACCCAGCAGCGGGGTATCGGCGAGACACCGCTGGCATTCGTCGTGGACGGCGTCACGGTCAACAACTCACTCGTGACCACCCAGGATCTGTTCGACGTGGAGCAGATCGAGGTGCTGCGCGGGCCCCAGGGCGCCCTGTACGGGCGCAATTCGGTTGCCGGCGCCGTGAATATCACCACCCGCGGGCCCACCGAGGACTTCGAGGCCTACGTGGAGACCCGGGTGGCCGAGGGCGACGACTACACGCTGCAGGGCGCCGTCTCCGGCTCGCTGTTCTCCGACAAGGTGCGCGGCCGTCTCGCCGTCTACGACAACGACCGGGACGGCCAGCTGCTGAACGAGGGCCTCGGCGAGTACGTGGATTTCAAGGACTCCACCTCACTCCGCGGCCGGCTGCTTATCGAGCCGAACGAGCGCCTGAGCGTGGACCTGCGCTACCAGTATGCCGACCAGGAGGCCGGCTCCGGTTACTTCATGCCGGGCTCGGCGGACACGGAGGAGAACCGGCTGCCGGGCGATCCGTTCCCGTTCCCTCTGAACAACACCACCTACACCATCCAGTCGAACATCGTCGGCGTGTCGAGCGTTAGTTTCGACGACTACACCGCCAAGGTGGACTACGGGTTCGATGGCTTCACCCTGACCTCGATCACAGGCTGGCACGACCTGGAATCCCGTAACGATCAGGACCTGGACCAGACGAACCGGGAGTTCCTGAACATCGACGTGGACGACAACCAGAGCCAGTTCAGCCAGGAACTCCGACTGGTGTCGACGGCGGAGGAGGGCCTGCGCTGGATCGTCGGCGCCTATTACAGCGACCAGGAACGCGACCGCACGCTCGCGACCTTCCTGAACGTCGCCGGCTTCCAGAACGGCGGCGACTGGAGCACCGAGAACGCGTTCTTCGTGCCCCAGGCGCCGGCCATCCTGAACGAGCAGTACGAGACCCGCGCGGTGTTCGGACAGGTGAGCACTGACCTCACTGACCGCCTCGAACTGACCGTGGCCGGGCGCTTCGACGACGTACGGCGGGAGAACGACACCAATAACCCGCTGGCTAATGGTGTTAAGGAATTCAGTGAGTTCCAGCCCAAACTTCAGCTGGCTTATGCTCTCACGGAGACCCTGAACCTGTTCGCCACCTATGCCGAGGGCTTTCGGCCCGGCGGCTTCAACACGCTGGCAAACGACCCGGCCGTGCAGTTCGCGCCCTCGTTCGACTCCGAGCACCTGGACAACTACGAGCTCGGACTGAAGTACGCCAGCGCCGACGGCAGTCGGGTGCTGAACGTCGCGGCCTTCTACATCGATTACCGGAACCAGCAGTGGTTCCTGTTCGACCCGTTCGGCTCCCAGGCGCTGATCAACGCCGACGAGAGCCGCATCCTCGGCGGCGAAGTGGAGGCCGCCATCCGGCCGCTGGACGGGCTGACCCTGTCCCTGGCCTATGGTTTCGTGGACAGCGAAATCGAGGCCATCGGCGCGGAACCGGGGCTGACCGTGCCGCCATCGGACGTGATCGGCAACGAAGTGCCGGGGGCGCCCGTGTACACACTGAACCTGAGCGGTGAGTACGTCTGGCCGCTGGGACCATGGCAGGGTTTCGCCCGCGCGGACGTCGACCGGCGGGGCAAGACCTACTGGAGCATAGACGGCCGGGACGCAGAGGGCGCCTACACCGTGGTGGATCTGCGCCTCGGCCTGCGCGGCGACGCCTGGAGCGTGACCGCCTTCGCCGAGAACGCCACGGACGAGGAGTGGATCGAGTATTACGTCTCGCGCCGTTTCACCAGCCTGCGCACGGATATCGCCTGGCCGAGCCCGCC
>CAYQZN010000405.1:0-2330 GCA_964421805.1 uncultured Woeseiaceae bacterium | reverse complement strand
TCGCGCATGCAACCACTCGCCAACATCGCCGCCATGGCGGCACGCAAGGGCGGCGACATGCTGCTACGCCAGCTGAACCAGCTCGACCGGCTCAAGGTGGAGACCAAGGGCCGCAACGACTTCGTCAGCGAGGCCGACCGGCAGGCCGAGGCGGTCATCGTCGATACCATCCTGAACCACTACCCGGACCACGCGATCCTGGCCGAGGAAGGCGGCGCCCGTGGCGAGTCCGACCACCTCTGGATCATCGATCCGCTCGACGGCACCACCAACTTCCTGCACGGCTTCCCGGTGTTCTGCGTCTCGGTGGGCCTGCAGATCCGCGGCCGCCTGGAGCACGGCGTCATCTACGACCCGCTGCGCCAGGAGATGTTCACGGCATCCCGCGGCGAGGGCGCGCAGCTGGACGGGCGCCGCATCCGGGTGACGAACCGCCGCGACCTGGCCGACGCCCTGATCGGCACCGGCTTCCCGTACCGGCGGGGCACCGCCGGGCTCGACCCCTACATGGCGCTCCTGAAGGACGTCATCCGCAATGCCGCCGGCGTGCGCCGGCCCGGCGCCGCGGCCCTGGACCTGGCCTACGTCGCCGCCGGGCGTCTGGACGGCTTCTGGGAGACGGGTCTGAAGCCGTGGGATCTCGCCGCCGGCGCACTGCTGATCCGCGAGGCGGGCGGGATCATCAGCGGCCTGGACGGCAGCGAGGGTTTCATGGAGACCGGCCACGTGCTCGCCGGCAGCCCGAAGATCTACGCGGGCCTCGCCCGGCTGGCGGCCGGCCACCTGAAGGGCATCCTCGCCTGATCGCCCGTCCGGCGCGGCACGGGCCCGTCGGCACCGAGGCCCGTCAGGGCAGCTCGTCGACTTCTTCGGGGTCCTTCTCCGGCGGCATCAGGTCCTGGGCGCTCACGCCCAGCTCCAGTGCGGTGGCACTCGCCGTGTAGATGGAAGAGTACGTGCCGATGATGATGCCGACGATCAGCGCCACCGAGAACGGCCCGATCGCCTCGCCGCCCAGCACCAGCAGCGCCACCAGCACCAGCAGCGTCGTCAGGCCGGTGATGATCGTGCGCCCGAGCATCTGGTTGATCGAGGTGTTCATGACTTCGATCGGCTCGAGGCCCCGCAGCTTCAGGAAGTTCTCCCGGATCCGGTCGAACACCACCACGGTGTCGTTCAGCGAGTAGCCGATCACCGCCAGGATGGCCGCCAGCACCGACAGGTCGAACGGCAGCTGGAACAGCGAGAAGAATCCGAGCGTGATGATGACGTCGTGGGCCAGTGCCGCGACGGCACCTGCCGCGAAGCGCCACTGGAAGCGGAACATGACGTAGGCGAAGATCATGATCAGCGTGAAGATCATGGCCAGCCCGCCCTTCTCGGTGAGTTCCTCGCCCACCTGGGGGCCGACGAAGTCCACACGCCGGAGTTGCACGCCCGGCTCGTCGGCCTGCAGTACGTCGCGCAGATCCTCGCGCACCTGCGTGCCGCTCACGCCTTCCCGCGGCGGCAGCCGCACGAGCACGTCCCGCGCGGTACCGAAATTGGTGACCTCCGCCTCGGGGAAGTCCGCTTCGGTCAGCACCCCGCGGATGCGCGCGAGATCGGCGGCCTCCGGGTAACCGAGCTCCAGCAGGATGCCGCCGGTGAAATCGATGCCGAAGTTCAGCCGCTGCACGGCCAGCGAGCCGACGGAGACGGCGATGAGCACCAGCGACAGGATGATCGCCGGCCAGCGCCGGCCCATGAAGTCGATATGGGTATTGTCTGGCAGCAGCTTGAGGCTCATACCGGCACCGTCTGGATTCGCCGGGAACCGTAGACCGCATTGACCACCGCCCGGGTCCCGATGATGGCGGTGAACATGGAGGTGATGATCCCGAAGGTAAGCGTGATGGCGAAGCCCTTGATGGGGCCCGTACCGAAGGTGAACAGCACGATGGCCGCGATCAGGGTGGTGATCTGGGCGTCGGCGATGGAGGAGAACGCCTTCTCGTAGCCGGCGTGGATCGCCGCCTGGGGCGAATTACCGTTCGCGACCTCCTCGCGTATTCGCTCGAATATGAGCACGTTCGCGTCCACCGCCATACCCACGGTGAGTACGATGCCCGCGATGCCGGGCAGGGTCAGGGATGCCTGGAACAGCGACAGCAGCGCCACGATCAGCACCAGGTTGGTGAACAGGGCCAGGTCCGCGATGAAGCCGAAGGAGCGGTAGTACACGGCCATGAACAGCACCACCGCGAGGAAACCGATGGTCACCGCCATGAAACCGCGGTCGATGTTCTCCTGGCCGAGACTCGGGCCGATGGTGCGCTCCTCCACCTTGA
>CAYQZN010000404.1:0-2353 GCA_964421805.1 uncultured Woeseiaceae bacterium | reverse complement strand
GAGGTGATCAGCGGCACGATCAGCATCTTCAGCGCGTTGACGAACAGGTCGCCGACGAAGCCGTAACTGGCGGTGAGGAAGCCGCGGCCTTCCGACTCCGCCGGCAGCAGGCCGGTGGAGATGCCGGCGATCAGCGCCAGCGCGATGGCGATGGCGATCTGCCAGTGGAGTTTGAGTCGCAGCACGATGCCCCCGCGGATTGTGTTTTTCTGCGTTACGGGATCGGGCCTGAAGGCCCTCCTACATGCTCCGAAAACGCCACCGAAGCATGTAGGAGGGGCTTCAGCCCCGATCCATCATTAACACCACGGTCCCGTCATCGACCCATCGGCGTCGATGTCCCGATCCCCATATCAGAACCGATCCTCGAACGGCTGGGCCGTGCCGCGCACGATCTCCGCCTCGTCGACCAGCTGGTCGATGAACGCGCTGAGGTCCGAGACGCCGGCCTGGCGGGCGAGGCCCATTCGGGCCTGTTCGCGCTGGTCCGGCGGGATGGTCTCCGGCCGGCCCGGCGAGATGTTCGTGAGGCGGTAGAGCACGTAGCCGCCGTCCGGCGTGGCCACGCTGCCCACCTTCGCGCCGTCTTCCGGCATCTCGGCGGAGAATACGGCGGCGACCAGTGCCTGGGGCAGGTCCGGCGCGTTGCGGTTGATCTGGCGGTCGGCGACGGCCTCGGCTGCCACCTCGGCGGCGGCTTCCTCGAGCGGCGTGCCGCCCTCGACGTTGGCGCGCAGCGCCTCGAGCTTCGCCCGCGCCATGACGGCGGCCGCCTCGCGGCGGGCCCGGCGCTCGACCTCGTCGCGGACCTCGGCCAGCGGCTGACGGGAAGCCTCCTCGCGCTCGTTCACCTGCACCACCATGACCCGGTCTTCGGCCAGGTTCAGAAGATCGCTGGTGGCGCCTTCGGGGACGGCGTTCTCGCCGAACAGGGTGTCCAGCAGCATCGGCGCAGGCGCGAGTTCGGCGCTGCCGCCGCGGGTGTAGTCCGCGGCCGTGCGCACCTGCATGTCCAGCGCCGCCGCCGCCTCGTCCAGGTTCGGCGTGTCGAACAGCTGGTCGGCGAGCGCGTTGCTGAGCTCGAGATACTGCTCGCCGATGCGCTCGGCCCGGTAGGCGGCCACGAGTTCGTCGCGGACTTCGTCCAGCGTGGGGCTGCCGCCGCCGCGCACGCCGTCCAGGCGCAGCACGTGGAAGCCGAATTCGCTCTCCACCGGGCCGCGGATCTCGCCTTCCTGCATGTCGAAGACGGCCTCTTCCACCGCCTCGACGAACTGGCCCCGGGCCACCCAGCCCAGGTCGCCGCCCTGCTCGGCACTCAGCGTATCGTCGGAGTATTCGGCCGCAAGCTCCGCGAAGTCTTCCCCGGCGTTCGCGCGCTCGGCGAGTTCTGCGGCCAGCGCGCGGGCCTCGTCCTCGCTGCGCTCGTCGGTGGTGACGAGGATGTGGCTGGGGTTTCGTTCCTGATCCCGGGTGTAGGAATCCTTCACGTCGTCGAAGTAGGCGGCGAGCTCCTCCTCGGAGGGCGTGATGCGCTCGGCGATGGTGTCCCGGGATATCTCGATGTAGTCGAAGGTGACGCTGGCCGGGGTCTGGAACAGCTCGGGGTGGCTGTCGTAGTAGGCCTGCAGTTCCTCGTCGCCGATCTCGACGGCGTCCATGAAGTCCTCGATACCGAACTCGAGGTAGCTGATGGTGCGGGTCTCGCGGTCCAGCTCGATGTAGCGGCGCAGCTCCGAGGGCGTGGAGAAGGCAGTGGCCTCGACGGCGCTCTGCAGCTGGTCGATCTGCAGCGCGCGGCGCTGGTCGGCCTCGAAGCGGGCGGGCACGATGCCGCGGGCGGCAAGCAGACCCCGATACAGCTCGAAGGAGAACTGGCCGTTCTCCTGGAAGGCCGGGATCTCGCGGATGGACTGCTGGATGGCGGCGTCGCTGACCCGGTAGCCCTGCTCGCGCAGATACTGGGTGAGCAGCGTCGAGCGGATGACGCCCTCGTAGGCGGCCTGGCGCAGCTGGTCCTCGAGCACCGGCGGGATCTCGTCCAGCTGCTCGCGGATGCGGGCCGCCTGGTTCTGGTAGGCCACGCGGATCTGCTGGGGCGGGATCTCCTGGCCGTTCACCTTCACCGCGAATCCGCCCTGCGCCATGCCGCCGTAGTTGTAGCCGACGAATATGAACGGGATGCACAGCAGGGCCAGGACGACGAGCGCCATCGGGCCGGTGATCTTCTGTCTGATGTTCTGGAGCATGGCGTGAACTCTAAAGCGCTACCCTCGTAAACCTGTCCTCATAAACCTGCCCTCATAAACGAAGGGCCTCCGCGTGGAGGCCCTTCTTCTTATGGCGGAGTGGA
>CAYQZN010000403.1:0-2370 GCA_964421805.1 uncultured Woeseiaceae bacterium | reverse complement strand
GTATAGATCTTCGTCAGGCGATTGCCCATGTCGACTCCTTGTCGGTGGCCGGCGCGTCAGCGCCAGACGTAGCCCAGTTCCAGATAACCGCTGCGGCCTGCCATGTTGAAGCCGGCCGCCGTCTCGTAATCACGGTCCAGCAGGTTCTCGATGCGGCCGGTGAGATGCCATGATTCGCTCAGCCGGAAGCGCGCGTTCACGTTGGTGAGCAGGTAGCCGCCCATAGTCTCTCCGCCCACGCCGGCGCGCTCGCCGTTCGCCACCAGGGACAGCCCCAGCGTATGCCGGCTGATATTACGGCTCGCGGTCAGGCTCACGCTCTTCTCGGCCCGGCGCAGCAGGCGTTCGTCGGTGGCGCCGTCGCGGGCCTGCTGACGCACGGCCGAGACGCGCATCTCCCAGTCCTCCCAGCGCCTGTCCCAGGACACCTGCAGGCCGCGGATCTCGGCGGTGTCGATGTTACGCAGCCGAAAGGCGGCCAGGTCGAACTCGATCAGGTCGTCGATGTCCTTGTGATAGAGCTCGACGCTGACACGCGAGTCCGGGGCGGGCGTGTAGCGGAGGACCAGCTGGGCCTCGCGGGCGGTCTCCGGCTCCAGGTCCGGATTGCCGCCGAAGCCGAAGCGGTCGGTGGCGTCCGGCGCCCGGTAGGCCGTGCCGATGCCGGCCGACACCCGCCAGCGGGGCGTGATGCGATAGCCGTATTCCGCATTCCAGGTGGACTGGCCGCCGAAGTCGCTGTGATCGGTGTAGCGGGCGGCGAGCTGCACTTCGTGGTCGCCGCGGCGGATCAGGTCCTGCAGGAACAGGGCACGGACGCTCGTGTCCTCGTCGAATCCCAGTCCGAAGGACAATGCGCTCGCGTCCTCCTCCACCAGGTAGGCACCGGCCATCAGTGTATGACCCCGCCAGGCGGGGAAGGTGTGCTGCAGGTCCAGCGTGCTGCGTTCCGACTCGACGAAGTCGGGCACCTGGTTCTGCTCGATCTCGTCGCGCAGATGACTGAGGATCACCCGCGTGTCCCCGAGCCCGCCGACAGGGGTGGCCACTTCGAGCGCGGAGACGGCGTTCAGGTAGTCCTGGTCGACCGGGATGCGGAAGAAGTCGGAGTACTCGGTGGTGCCGGTGGCCTGCCAGTGACGCAGGGTGACCGCGGCAGAGCCGAGGGAGATACCGGCGTGGGCATTGGCGGAGAAATTGTCGTAGCCACGGTCGCTGTCGTCGTCCCGGTAGGTCGGGAAGCCGTCCGTCTCCGACCAGTCCAGGTTCAGGCCCAGGTCGACGGCGCCGGCCCGGCGGCCCAGCGACGTCTGAATCTGGCGGGTGTCGAAGCTGCCGCTGCGAACGGCCGTCTCGCTGCGCTCGCGGCCGCCGCGGGTGATGATATTGATGACGCCGCCGATCGCGTCCGTGCCGTACAGGGAGGAGCGCACGCCCTTCACGATCTCGATGCGCTGGATGACCGAGGGCGCGAGGTTCTGCAGCGGCGCGGCGCCGATCGTGCCCGGGTTGATGCGCACGCCGTCGATCAGCACCAGCGCGTGATTGCTCTCGGAGCCGCGCACGAACACGGCGGCCGCCTGGCCGGGCCCGCCGGTGCGGGCCACGTCGAGGCCGGCCTCGAAACGCAGCAGGTCGAGCACGTCCGTGGCCAGGGAACGTTCGATCTGCTCGCGGGTGATCACGGTGACCGGCACCAGGGACTCGGAAGCGGGGATCGGCGTGCGCGTCGCCGTGACGATCAGGGTGTCGAGGCCGGCAGGCGAATTCGACCGCTTCGACGAGTTCGTCGGATCCGGCGGAGCGGCCGACTGCGCCTGCGCCCCTGTCGCCACCGCCGTCAGCGCCGCGGCCACGGTCATGACCATGGCCGCGCCCAGCCGCGTGACCGTCCGAGAAGCTCTGTTCATTGCTGTCCCCCGCGTGCCCGCCGCACGTCTTCGTTCGTATTCCGCGGGCGGGAAGGGGAGTGAGTCGGGTCGATGGGTTACATCGGTCCGGCCTGCGCCCTCCGCGCCGCCACCATGACACCAGGCCGGTCTCCGGGCTGACGAGCGGGCCGTCATGGCCCTGGACGGAGCACCTTCCCGTGAGTCGCCTCACAGTGGCTTCGGAGCCGGGAACCGGTCCGACGCTTCGTCCTTCACTCGATCACCGTTGCGGGGGCAGCGCCGGAATCGGCCGCCCGGATCTGGGCGGCACCACCGGCTTCCCGTTCGTCTGCAGCGACGCTGCAGACTCACCTGGTGTTCGCGGCGATTCTCAGGGGCGGGGTTCCGGGTGTCAAGGCGACGCGGCTAAGTGCTTGCCGCAATGACCGCGGCAACGGACCTGCCGCAATGACCGCGGCAACAGACCTGCCGCAATGAC
>CAYQZN010000402.1:0-2388 GCA_964421805.1 uncultured Woeseiaceae bacterium | reverse complement strand
CTGGCCCGGGCCATCGGGGCCCACGACCCGGAGCAGGCCCGGCGCATCGCCACGGACGCCCTGGTGCTCGCCTTCCTGATCACGCTGGTACTGGCGCTGATCGGGGTGTTCACCATCGAGCCGCTGTTCCGCCTGCTGGGCGCCCCGCCGGACATGATCCCGATGATCCGCGACTACATGCTGGTGTGGTATGCCGGCATGGTGTTCGTGGTGGTGCCGATGGTGGGCATGGCCTCGCTGCGGGCCACGGGCGATGCACGCATACCGGGCATGCTGATGATCGCCTCGGCGCTGTTCACGGCGGCGCTGGACCCGCTGCTGATCTTCGGCATCGGTCCGTTCCCGCGGCTGGAGCTGACCGGGGCCGCCGTGGCCGGACTGATCGGCCGCGCCGCGGCCTTCGTGGGCGCCATCTGGGTGCTGCACTTCCGCCTCGGCCTGCTGACGCTGGAATGGCCCGGTCTTGCCGTCATCCGTGCCTCCTGGCGACGCATCCTGCACGTCGGCCTGCCCGCGGCCGGCACCAACGCCATCATCCCCGTCAGTATCGGCGTGGTGACGGCCATGCTGGCGGACTACGGGCCGGAGGTGGTGGCGGGCTTCGGCGTGGCCAGCCGGGTCGAGGGCATGACACTGATCACCTTCTTCGCCATGTCGGCCATCATCGGTCCCGTCGTCGGCCAGAACCTCTCGGCGCGAAAGCCGGAGCGCATCATCGAGGCCCTGTCGCTGTGCACCCGGTTCTGCCTGGGGCTCGGGTTGGTGCTGGCGCTGGTGCTGGCCGTGTTCGGCCGGCCGCTGGCGGCCTTGTTCAGCGACGAGCCGCGGGTGGTCACGGTGGCGGCCACTTACTTCCTGATCGTGCCGATCAGCTATGGCACGGCCGGCATGGTCATGGTGATGAACGCCTCGTTCAACGGCATGGGGCGGCCGCTGCCCGCGGTGGTGGTCTCCGTCATGCGCATGGTGGTCATTTACCTGCCCCTGGCGTGGGCGGGTTCGGTCGCGGCCGGCTACGCCGGCATCTTCGCCGCCTATGCGGCGGCCAACGTCATCTGCGGCATCGGCGCCTGGCGCTGGGCGGTGCGGGAGGTCGAGCGGCAGCAGGCGGACATCCTGCGCGCCCCGACCTGAGGGCTGCAGGTTGATGCTGCCGCGGCACCCGCCGCGAGCAGGCTGGCTATCAGCTGCGCCGTCAGGCCGACCGCTCGCCGTAGCGCTGCGGACTCGGCCACGGATGGGCCACCACGCGGCGGTAGTACCAGTGCATGCCGATGCCCCGCGCGCCCATGAAGGCCAGGAAGGCGAACCATAGACCGTGATTGCCCCAGGGCTGGGTGAGGAACCAGACCGGGACGAAGACGCCGAAGGCGGAGAGCACCATGATGTTGCGCATCTCCCGCGCCCGGGTGGCGCCGACGAAGACCCCGTCGTAGAGGAAGCTCCACACCGATACCAGCGGGGAGGCCACCATCCAGGGCAGGTAGGCCAGGGCCGCGCGCACCACCTCGGGCAGCTCGGTGAGCAGGCGGATGATGGCGGGTCCGGCAAGCGCGTAGAACAGAGAGAACGCCACCGCCACCGCCAGCGACCAGATCAGGCTGAGGCGCACGGCCCGGCGCAGGTTCTCGCGGCTGCGCTCGCCCATGGCCTTGCCCACCAGAGCCTCGGCCGCGTGGGCCAGGCCGTCCAGGGCGTAGGAGAGCAGGTACTGCAGGTTCAGCAGGATGGCGTTGGCCGCGAGCAGTACGTCGCCCAGCCGTGCGCTGCGCGCGGTGAGGAAGCCCAGCGCGAACATCAGCGCCATCGTGCGCAGGAACAGGTTGCCGTTCACGGAGAAGAAGGGGCCGTAGTTGCCGATGCGGGTGAGGGCGGTCCGGTCGAAACGGCCGGGCCAGCGCTTCAGCTCCCGGGCGACGAAGGCGAGGCCTACGGCGAGGCCCGAGAACTCCGCGATCACGGATGCCAGCGCCACGCCCTCGGTCTTCATGCCGAGGCCGACCACGAACACCAGGTCGAGCAGGATGTTGGTGAGGTTGATCACCAGCACGATGGCCAGCGGCACCCGGGCGTTCTGCAGGCCGATGAACCAGCCGACGATGGCGTAGTTGGCCAGCGTCGCGGGCGCGCTCCAGATGCGCACGTCGAAATACACGCGGGCGAACTCCGCCACCTCGGGCCCGGGCCCGAGCAGGGCCAGCGCGATGCTGCCGGCCGGCTGCTGCAGGGCGATCAGGAGAAACGCGATGGCCAGCGCGACGATGACCGCCTGGCCGATGCTGGTGCGCACCGCGGCGCCGTCACCGGCGCCGCAGGCCTGGGCCGCGAGTCCCGTCGTGCCCATGCGCAGGAAGTTCACGCCGGTGTAGAGGAAGCTGAAGATGGTGG
>CAYQZN010000401.1:0-2390 GCA_964421805.1 uncultured Woeseiaceae bacterium | reverse complement strand
CCGCGCCTACCGCTACGGCTACAGCGCGGTGCCGGTCGACGGCTGGTTCATGTTCAAGGGCTTCACCAAACACGACATGGAGACGGGCAGCTCCTCGACCGTGGAACTCGGCGAAGGCCGCTACGGCAGCGAGGCCGGCTTCGCGCCGCGGGTGGGCGCGAAGTCCGAGGACGACGGCTATCTGGTCACCTTCGTCTCCGACCTCAACGAGGACCGCTCCGAGGCCATGCTGATCGACGCCACCGACTTCGCGGCGGGCCCGGTCTGCCGCGTCATCCTGCCGCACCGCATCTCCAGCGGCACGCACGCCACCTGGGCACACGGTGAGGACATCCGCAAAGCGCAGCAAACGCTGGGCCTTTGACGCCGACCTTGAAATGGTAGGAGGGCCTTCAGGCCCGATCTTAAGGCCCGATCTTCAGGCCCGATCATCCAGCATGAATCGGACCTGTTGCGGAGTCGGGCCTGAAGGCCCTCCTGCGGTGCCATGAGCCGCGCATTCCTCGTCCTCGTCTTCTTCGCGCTCGGCGGTTGCGCCGACGCGCCCGACCGCACGACCGATTGCGGCGTCCTCGCGGAGCAGCCGATGCCGGGCGGTAGCGTGACCGCCGCGGATATCGTCGACGAAGACGACGGCTTGCCCGCCTACTGCCGCGTGCGCGGCGTCATCGATCCGCGCATCGGCTACGAGGCCCGGCTGCCGGTCGCCGGCTGGAACGGCAAGTACTACCAGGCCGGTTGCGGCGGGTTCTGCGGCAGCGTCCTGCCGGACAAACCCGGCTTCTCCAACACCATCAACGAGGCGCTCAAGCTCGGCTATGCCGCCATCACGACGGACGCCGGCCACAGCGGCGGGCTCGGCGACGCCTCCTGGGCCGCCGACGACCCCGAGGCCGTCGAGGTCTACGCTCACCGCGCCATCCCGCTCACCCACCGTTTCGGTACCGCGCTGGTCGCCCGGTACTACGGCGACGGGCCCCGCTACGACTATTTCGGCGGCTGTTCCAACGGCGGTCGCATGGGAGCGATGGCGGCGCAGCGCTACCCGACGCTCTTCGACGGCATCCTCGCCGGCGGCTCGGTGCTGGATCTCTCCGGCAACGGCGGCATCTACGGCCCGTGGGTGGTGCAGTCGAACACGGATGCCGACGGCGAGCGCATCCTCACCCGGGAGAACTTCGCCGCCAAGCTGCCCGTGCTGGCCGCCGAAGTGCACGCGCAATGCGACGGCGCCGACGGCCGCGAGGACGGGCTGATCTCCGCGCCGCGGGCCTGCACGCCGGACCTGGAGGCGCTGCCCGCCTGCGGCGATGGTGCCGGCGAGGACGTCTGCTTCACGGCGGCCGAACGCCGGGTGCTGGAACGCTGGTACGCGGGCCCGCAGGATTCCGCCGGCCGGCAGCTCTACCCGGGCATGCCGCCCGGCAGCGAACGCTACTGGGCGGTGTGGTTCCTGGATGCCGGCGGGCGCACGGCGCCGGGCAACGCGCTCGGCAGTGATTACCCGAAGTATCTGGGGCTCGCCGGTCGAGTCGGCGAGGATTGGGACGCGCTCGATTTCGACTTCGACACGGACCCGGCGCGCCTGGCGCAAACGGCCTCCCTGCTGAATGCCACCGACCCGGATCTGGCCGCATTCCGCGCCACCGGCGGCAAGCTGCTGATGTGGCACGGCTGGGCCGATCCGCTGGTGCTGCCCGACCAGAGCGTCGCCTATCACCGCCGCGTCGCCGAGGCGGCAGGCGCCGAGACAGACGATTTCCTGCGCCTCTTCATGATCCCCGGCCACGGCCATTGCTGGGAACTGCCGGCGGAGACGCCGGACCGCTTCAACCCCATCCGCGCGCTCGAACGCTGGGTGGAGGAGGGCCGCCCGCCCGAGGGCATCGCGGCCGCGGCGCCAGACCCGCAAGCCGCCCGGGTTGCGGAGGCGCTGCTGTGTCCCTGGCCGGACGGCGCCGTGGCCGGCGGCGGCAAGGACGGAGCGGCGGAACGGGTCTGCGCGGCACGGAAATAGTTCAAAAAAATGCTCCCGGTTGCCACCCCGACCGGGTATCTTTCACAATTAGACGCTGACGCCATCTCAGAGGGGAGATTGTCCATGAAGCCGAGAGTACTTTTCGCCAGTTGCGCGAGCGCTTGCCTGTTGCTTACCGCCCAGCCCGTTACCGCCCAGGAAGCGGGCATGCTCGAAGAGATCATCGTGACCGCCCAGAAGCGGGAGCAGAGCCTGCAGGAGGTGCCCATCTCGGTGACGGCCATCGGCGAGCAGGCCATCCAGGAGGGCAAGATCACCGGCGTGCAGGACGTGGCCCTGGAGACGCCGAACTTCACGATGACCCAGTTCAACATCGGCGAGCCCCAGTACTACATCCGGGGCATCGGCAACT
>CAYQZN010000400.1:0-2426 GCA_964421805.1 uncultured Woeseiaceae bacterium | reverse complement strand
CCCGGGGCAAGTCCGCCGGCGAGCCCATCCCCATGGCCGGCGTGCCCTACCACGCGGTGGACAGCTACCTCGCCAAGCTGGTGAAGCTCGGCGAGTCGGTGGCCATCTGCGAGCAGATCGGCGATCCGGCCGCGAGCAAGGGCCCGGTGGAGCGCAAGGTGGTGCGCATCGTCACGCCGGGCACGCTCACCGAGGCCAGTCTGCTGCAGGAGCGGCGGGACAACGCGGTGGCGGCCGTGGTGCTCGCCCGCCGCGAGATCGGCATCGCCTGGCTGGATCTCTCCGCCGGGCGCTTCCTGGTGAGCCAGGTGCCGGACGAAGGTGCGCTGGCGGCGGAGATCGAGCGTCTGCAGCCAGCCGAGATCCTCTACGACGAGGAGGGCGGCGTGCCAAGCTGGCTGGCCGGTCGCGCCGGTGCCCGCGGCCGGCCGCCCTGGCACTTCGACGGCGAGACCGCGACACGGCTCCTGTGCGAGCAGTTCGGCACCCGGGACCTGACCGGCTTCGGTGTCGCCGGTCTCGAAATCGCCATCCGCGCCGCCGGCGGGCTGCTCGAATACGTGCGCGACACCCAGCGCGGCGCCCTGCCCCACATCGACGGCATGGGCGCGGAGCAGCCGGACGACGCCATCCTCATGGACGCGGCCACGCGGCGTAACCTCGAACTCGATCGCAGCCTCTCGGGCCAGGACCAGCACACCCTCGCCGGCGTCATGGACACCTGCCGCACGGCCATGGGCAGCCGGCTGCTCCGGCGCTGGATCAACCGGCCCGTCCGCAGTCACGAAGTGATCGGTGCCCGCTACGACGCCGTTGCCACGCTGCTCGAGCGCGGCGCCGACGAACTGCGCGAACTGCTCGCCGACGTCGGCGACATGGAACGCATCCTCTCCCGCGTGGCACTGCGATCGGCCCGTCCGCGGGACCTGCGCCAGCTCGGCGACAGCCTGGGACGACTGCCGGAACTCGCAGGCCTGCTCACCGGCCTCGACGCGCCGCGCCTGGCCGCGCTGGCGGCCGACGCCGCCGAGCACCCGGATACCCACGGGCTGCTGGATGCCGCGCTGGTGGAGAACCCGCCCATGCTGATCCGCGACGGCGGCGTCATCGCGCCAGGCTACGACGCCGAGCTGGACGAATTGCGCGACATCAGTGCCAACGCCGACCAGTATCTGGTGGACCTGGAGCAGCGGGAGCGCGAGCGCACCGGCCTGCCCACGCTGAAGGTGGGCTACAACCGGGTGCACGGCTACTACATCGAGATCAGCAAGGCCCAGGCGCAGAACGCGCCGGAGGAATACACCCGGCGCCAGACGCTGAAGGCGGCGGAGCGATTCATCACGCCGGAACTCAAGCGCTTCGAGGATCAGGTGCTGAGCGCCCGGGAGCGCGCGCTGGCCCGGGAGAAAGCGCTGTACGAGGGGCTGATCGACGCGCTGCACGAAGTCCTGGGGCCGCTGCGCCGCACGGCCGCGGCGCTCGCGGAGCTGGACGTCCTCGGTTGCTTCGCCGAACGAGCCGAACGCCTCGGCCTGTCCCGGCCGACGCTCTGCAACGAGCCCCGCATCGCCATCCGCGCGGGCCGCCATCCGGTGGTGGAACGGGTGCTCGAGACTCCCTTCGTGCCCAACGACCTGGAACTCGACGACGAGCGGCGCCTGCTGATCATCACCGGCCCGAACATGGGCGGCAAATCCACCTACATGCGCCAGGCCGCGCTCATCGTCATCCTCGCCCACATCGGCAGCTTCGTGCCGGCGGAGGCGCTGGAGATCGGCCCGGTGGACCGGATCTTCACCCGCATCGGCGCCTCGGACGACCTCGCGGGCGGGCGCTCCACGTTCATGGTGGAGATGACCGAGACCGCCAACATCCTGCACAACGCCACCTCGTCGAGCCTGGTGCTGATGGACGAGATCGGCCGCGGCACCAGCACCTTCGACGGGCTGTCGCTGGCCTGGGCGGCGGCCCATCACATCGCCACCCGGCTGCGCGCCTTCACCCTGTTCGCCACCCACTACTTCGAGCTCACGGCGCTGCCCGACGAACTGCCCCACGCCGCCAACGTGCACCTGGACGCCACCTCCCACGGCGACCGGCTCATCTTCCTGCACGCGGTGAAGCCGGGACCGGCCAACCAGAGCTATGGCCTGGAGGTGGCCGCGCTGGCCGGCGTGCCGAAATCCGTCATCCGCCGCGCCCGCCGCCGCCTGGAGCAGCTGGAATCCGCCCGGCACCACCGCGAGCACGGCCCCCAGCAGGAACTCGCGCTGGCGCCGCCGGCGCAGGAGGATCCGCCGGAGGATGCGCTACGGGAAGCGCTGGAGGACCTGGATCCGGACTCGCTCTCCCCCCGTCAGGCGCTGGACCTGATCTACAAGCTCAAGGACCTGGCCGACGACTCGTAGGAGGGCCTTCAGGCCCGA
>CAYQZN010000399.1:0-2427 GCA_964421805.1 uncultured Woeseiaceae bacterium | reverse complement strand
GGGCCTGATGCGCCCAGTCGGCCACCAGGCTGCGGGCTTCCCGGCCGCCGAAACCCAGCCGATGGCCCGGGTAGCTGCCCAGTACCTTGCCGGCTGCCGCGATGAACTGGGTGGCCAGCAGGAAAACGTAGCGCCGGGGCGCCGGGAAGGCGCGCCACCAGATGGAGCCGGTGGCCACCGTGATCACGGCGGTCACGCTGCCCGGGTTGGCGCCGGCATACAGCAGGCTCACCTGTCCGCCGAGGCTGTGGCCGAGCAGGACGAGCGGCGCCGCCGGGTAGCGCTCGCGCACCGTGGCGATGGCGGCGGGCCAGTCCAGCTCCAGCAGTTCCCGGTAGCCGAAGTCGGTGTTGCGGTCCGGACGGACGCTGCTGGTGCCGTGCCCGCGCAGGTCCATGGCGACGAGACGCAGGCCGGCGGCGGCCATGGGCGCGGCGAGCGGCCGGTAGAAGCTGCCCGGCAGTGCCATGGCAGGCGTGACCAGGAAGACCGGCGCGTCGTCGGCGAGGCCGACGGGCTCGCGGGCGACGAGCGTGGACGTGGCCCCGTCGGCGGCGCGGCAGGGCAGTTCGGTGAACTCGGCCATGGGTCGAGAATAGCAGAAGCGCCGGCCTCGCCACGTTGGTGCCGGGCGCCGCTGGCGGCTGTATTTTTTGCGGCCGCCTCCCTACACTGAAAGCCGGTCGTCGGCCGGGCTTCCGCCGGCCCGCCGCCGCACAAGGGCCCCGGAACACGCATCCATGCTCAGACGGAATCTCCTCCTCACGCTGCTCGCCACGCTCGCCGTGTTCGCCGCCCTCAGCGGGACGCTGGACGAGGTGGGCAACGAGCAGGCCCAGGCCGCGTTCAAGCGGGCGCTGGTCACCTTCGCCGTGGCCAGGACGCTGAACGGGGTCATCTCCGTGGCCCAGGGCACGGAGGTGGCGGTGGAGCCCGCCGGCGTCGGCGTGACCTTCGGCGTGGGCCAGATACTCGATCCGATCAACGACCTGGTGGAACAGTTCGCCGGCGTGATGCTGGTGGCCTCCACGTCCCTCGGCATACAGAACGTGCTGCTCGGCATGACCGGCTGGTGGGGGACCACGGCGGCCCTGGTGGCAGCCGTCGCGCTGGCGCTGGCGGTGATCTGGTGGCCCTCGGAGCGGGCGCGGCGCTGGGACGGTGCGGCGGTCCGCCTGCTGCTGATCCTGATGTTCCTGCGCTTCGCCGTGCCGCTGCTCGTGCTCGGCACCAATGCGGTGTTCGACACCTTCCTGGCGGCTGAGCAGGAGGCGGCGACCCTGGCGCTGGAAACCACCCGGGAGGAGATCGAGGAGCTGAACGAGCAGGCCGCGCCGCCCGTGCCGGAGAGCGAGACCATGATGGGGCGGCTGGGTGCCATGCTGGACGAATCGCTGGAGTCGATGAACGTGAAACAGCGGCTGGACGACCTGCGGCTGCGCGTGTCGAACGCGAGCGAGCACATCGTCAACCTCATCGTGATCTTCGTGCTGCAGACCATCCTGCTGCCGCTGGCCTTCCTGTGGATCATCGTTCAGGCATTGAAAGCACTGGGCAACCGGATGACCCGTACCGGCTGAGCAGACGCGGTATGATCCCGGCGCAGGGTACGTCCGAGCGGCGTGCCCAGGAGGAGCCCCGTTATGAATCAGACCACCATCTCGCCGCCGCCGCCCCTGCTGGGCCTGCTCGAGGTCCGCGCTCCGCTGGAGGGGCTCGGCCTGGCGGCCTTCTGGCCCTGGATCACGTTCGTCCCCGGGGGCGACGGTCGGCCGGTCGTGCTGGCGCCGGGTTACGGCGCCAGCGACGTCTCGATGTACCCGCTGTACCGGTACCTGAAGTGCCTGGGTTACGACGTGCACCACTGGGGGCTCGGCCGCAACCGCGGCAAGGTGACGAAATACGTCGCCACGCTGAAGGAGCATGTGCGGAAACTCCATGAGTCCACCGGGGCGACCGTGACGCTGATCGGCTGGAGCCTCGGCGGCGTGGTGATGCGCGAGATCGCCAGGGAGGCGCCCGAGCTCGTCCGCGAGGTCATCACCATGGGCACGCCGATCGTCGGCGGGCCGAAGTACACCCGGGTCGGCGAAGAGTTCGCGAAGCGTGAGAACCTGGACCTGGACCGGTTCGAGATTGCCGTGCACGAGCGCAACATGGAAGGCATCCAGTGCCCGGTCACCTCCATCTACAGCAAGACCGACGGCGTCGTCTCCTGGCGGGCCTCCATCGACCGCTACAATCCCCAGGCCCGCAATGTCCGCGTGCCGGGCTCCCACCTCGGCCTCGGCTTCAACCCGGCGGTCTGGCGCGTCATTGCGACCACCCTCGGTTCAAAGGGGTAGGAGGGCCTTCAGGCCCGACCTCTCTGTGGGAGGGCCTTCAGGCCCGATGGGATTCTCCTGGCGCTGGCCCGCCATCGACCGG
>CAYQZN010000398.1:0-2444 GCA_964421805.1 uncultured Woeseiaceae bacterium | reverse complement strand
AGCAATGGGAGGATTCCACCCTCGGCCTGATGCCGGTGGAGTCCACGATGATGGTCGCCATCCCCGAGCTGGACGGCGCGACCTCGCCCATGCTGTTCGGCGGACGCTCAACCAGCGCCACGGAAGACCGCAAGCGCGACATGCATCCACAGCCGGAGCGGGCCGCGGCCCTCGCCGCCCGGGTGGAGCGGCTGATACGCCTGCGCCGCACGCCGGTGGCCGAGCGCAGGGTGGGCCTGGTGCTGTTCAACTTCCCGCCGAATTCCGGTGCCACCGGCACGGCGGCGCATCTCTCGGTGTGGGCCTCGCTGCTGCATACGCTGCGCGCGCTGGCGCGCGACGGCTACGACGTGGAGGTGCCCGAGAACGAGGATGCGCTGCGCGAGCGCCTGCTCGGCGGCAACGCCCGGCAGTACGGCGCCGACGCGAATGTCTGCGCCCGCATCGGCAGCGACGATCACGTCCGCCGCGAGCCCTGGCTCGCCGACATCGAATCCCAGTGGGGACCGGCGCCGGGCCGTCATCAGACCGACGGCAGCTCGATCTTCGTGCTGGGCGAGCATTTCGGCAACGTGTTCGTCGGCATCCAGCCCGCCTTCGGCTACGAGGGCGACCCCATGCGGCTGCTGTTCGAGCAGGGCTTCGCGCCCACTCATGCCTTCTCCGCCTTCTACCGTTACCTGCGCGAGGATTACGCGGCGCACGCGGTACTGCACTTCGGCACCCACGGCGCGCTGGAGTTCATGCCGGGCAAGCAGACCGGCCTGTCCGCCGCGTGCTGGCCCGAGCGGCTCATCGGCGATCTGCCCAATCTCTACCTGTACGCGGCCAACAACCCGTCCGAGGGCACCATCGCCAAGCGCCGCGCTGCGGCCACGCTGATCAGCTATCTCACGCCGCCGGTGGCCCAGGCCGGCCTCTACCGTGGCCTGGCCGACCTGAAAGCCAGCATCGAGCGCTGGCGCGCACTGCCGCCGGAATCGGGCAAAGAGGCCCGCGAACTCGCCGTCCTGATCCAGGCCCAGGCGGCGGAGCTGGATCTGGCCGAACTCGAGCCCGCGTGGCCCGCCGACGCGGCGGAGGTGGAGATCGCCCGCCTGAACGAGGCGATGCTGGAACTGGAATACGCGCTGATACCCCACGGCCTGCACGTGGTTGGCGAGGCTCCGTCGGAGGCCGAGCGGGCCGACATGCTGGCCGCCATTGCCGAGGGCGCGATCGGCGAGAGGCCACCAGCGGCCGCCGCGCAAGCGCTTGCAGCCGGTGCGTCCGCAGCCGAGGCGCTCGCCGCGGGCGGCATGGAGAAGAGCGAGACGAACCTGGAGATATTCGGCGAACTCGTGGCTGCCTCGGAGCTGCTTTCCCGCGACCACGAGATCGACGCCATACTGCGTGCGCTGGACGGGCGTTTCGTACGGCCCGTGCCGGGCGGCGACCTGCTGCGCACGACCGATATCCTGCCGACCGGGCGCAACCTGCACGGTTTCGACCCGTTCCGCATGCCGAGCGCCTTCGCGCTGGCCGACGGCGCACGCCAGGCGGACAAGCTGCTGGAGCGCCACCTGGCCGAAGGCAACCGCCTGCCGGAGACCACGGCACTGGTGCTCTGGGGCACGGACAACCTGAAGAGCGAAGGCGCGCCGATTGCCCAGGCCATGGCGCTGATGGGTGCGCGCCCGCGCTTCGACAGTTACGGCCGCCTGTCCGGCGCCGAGCTGATCCCGCCGGAGGAGCTGGGCCGTCCGCGCATCGACGTGGTGGTGACGCTGTCCGGCATCTTCCGCGACCTGCTGCCGCTGCAGACCCGCATGCTCGCCGAGGCCGCGTGGCTGGCGGCCAGCGCGGACGAGCCCTGCGAGCGGAACTTCATCCGCAAGCACGTGCTTGCCTACCAGGAAGCCCACGACTGCGATCTGGACACCGCGGCGCTGCGCGTGTTCAGCAACGCCGCCGGTGCCTACGGCTCGAACGTCAACCACATGATCGACAGCGGCTGCTGGGACGACGAGGACGAGCTGGCCGAAACCTACACCCGGCGCAAGTGCTTCGCCTACGGCCGCAGCGGCCAGCCGATGCAACAGGCCGAACTGCTGAAGAGCGTGCTGGGTGGCGTGGAGCTCGCCTACCAGAACGTGGACTCCGTCGAGCTGGGCGTCACCACCATCGATCACTACTTCGACACCCTCGGCGGCATCAACCGGGCCGTGAACTCTGCCGCCGGGCAGAGCGTGCCCGTGTATATCGGCGACCAGACCCGGGGCGAGGGCACGGTGCGCACGCTGTCCGAACAGGTGGCGCTGGAGACGCGCACCCGCATGCTCAACCCGAAGTGGTACGAAGGCATGCTGAAACACGGCTACGAGGGCGTGCGCCAGATCGAGTCCCACATCACGAACACCATGGGCTGGTCGGCCACCACCGGACAGGTGGCGCCCTGGGTGTAC
>CAYQZN010000397.1:0-2468 GCA_964421805.1 uncultured Woeseiaceae bacterium | reverse complement strand
CCGGGGCCGTCTGCAGGCCCACCTCGCGTTTCTGCGCCGTGACGACGATCTCCTCGAGCTCCTGCGCGACCGCGGTGCCGGCAATGGCCAGCAGGCCCGCGGCCAGCACCGGCGTGGCAATGCGTTCGCGGAGCACGCGAAACCTGGTTTTCTGTCGTGGTTGCATTTGTCTCCCCCTGTCGGTTTTCAATTTGGACCCGGTGAATCTTTCCGAATCCTGTGGCGGCGACCGATTTGCCCGAACATTGTTATAGCGGGCGCCCCGCGGTATCTCCTCATCCGTTGCTTGACTGCAACACACTTGCATAAGAAGATTTATTGATATTAGTCCGAATCCCCGATGGCTGCAACCGGGCCCTGGGCCGGGTGGCCGGAAGCGGTCCGGGGAACTCTTTGCCGACACCGATTGCCGGAAAACGACACTGCGGTGCAGGGCCGGCATTCGTTACACTACGCCGTCCCGCCGGGGCGCCGCCCGCGGCGCCATCCACTGGTTAGCAGAGACACGAGGCGTTCCCCTGATCAAGAGACTCATCATCGTCGTCGCGCTCACGGGAGCGCTGTTCGGATCCCTGTTCGCGTGGAAATATTTTCAGTCGCAGGGAGGTCCCGGGCGCGGCCAGCCGCCCGCCGTCGTCACCACGGTGGAGGTGACGCGCGAGACCTGGGTTCCGGCGCTCACCGCCGTGGGCAGCGCGGTGCCCACCAGCGGCATCATGGTGGCCGCCGAGGTGCCGGGCAAAGTCAGCGACATCTTCTTCATCACCGGCGATCGGGTGGAGCAGGGCGCGCGTATCGTCCAGCTCGACGACGAGGTGGATCGCGCGGAACTGGAGACGCTGCTGGCCGACCGCAAGCTGGCCGCGATCACGCTGGAGCGCACGCGCAAGCTCGTGACGGACAAGCTCGCCTCCGCATCGGAGCTGGACGAGGCCGAGGCCCGGCTGGAGAGCCTGGAAGCCCAGGTCGCGGCGAAACGGGCGATCATCCGCAAGAAAGACGTGCGGGCGCCGTTTGCCGGAGAGCTCGGCATACGGAACGTCAGCCGCGGCCGCTATGTGGCGGCCGGCGAGGAGATCGTCAGCCTCGTTTCACTGGCACCGATCTTCGTCGAATATTCGTTGCCGGAGCGTTTCCTCGGGCGCCTCGCCAGGGATCAGGCGGTGGAGGCGAGGGTGCAGGCCTATCCCGACCGTGTGTTCAGCGGCCGGATCCATGCCATCACGCCCGGCATCGACGAGGCCACGCGCAGCGTCCGCGTACGGGCGATATTCGCTAACGAGGATCGCGCGCTGCGCCCTGGCATGTTCGCCGAGGTCAGCATTCTGGAGGATCAGGAGCGGCGGGTGCTGACTCTGCCCCAGCGAGCGGTTACCTACGACCCCTACGGCAGCTCCGTGTTTCTGCTGGAGGAAGGTGAAGGCGGCCTGGTCGCCACCCGCCGCCAGGTGCATACCGGCGAGGTGCGCGACGGCCGGGTGGAGATCGTGAGAGGCCTCGAACCCGGCGACCGCGTGGTCGGCGCCGGCCAGAACAAGCTCAGGACGGGCCAGCCGGTCACCGTGGACAATTCGGTCGAGTTGGAAGAGCGCCGGCCGGGCGGCGCATGAAGTTCACCGACCTCTTCATCCGCCGGCCGGTCCTGGCCAGCGTCGTCAGCCTGCTGATCCTGGTGCTGGGCCTGCGCTCCATCACGGCGCTGGAGGTCCGCCAGTACCCGGAGACGAAGAACACGGTGGTGACGGTCACCACCAGCTATCCGGGCGCGAGCAGCGAGCTCATCAAGGGCTTCATCACCACGCCGCTGCAGCAGGCCATCGCCGAGGCAGAGGGTATCGACTACCTGTTTTCCCGCAGCCTGCAGGGGCGCTCGGTGATCGAGGCCCACATGGTGCTGAACTACGATCCCAACGCGGCCGTGGCCGAGATACAGGCCAAGGTGGCGAGCCAGCGCAACGTGCTGCCCGCCGAGGCCGAGGACCCGGTGATCGAGGCGACCGTCGGCGGCCGCACTTCGCTGATGTACCTGGTCTTCTATGGCGGCGAGATGAGTGCCTCCGAGACCACGGACTACCTCTTGCGGGTGGTCCAGCCGCGGCTGCAGGCCGTGCAGGGGGTGGCGTCCGCCGATCTGTTCGGCGGCAAGACCTTCGCCATGCGCATCTGGCTCGACCCGGACCGGATGGCAGCGCTGGGTGTCTCGGCGGCGCAGGTCCGCGAAGTGCTGGTCGAGAACAACTACCTGGCGGCGGTCGGCAGCACGAAGGGGCAGTACGTCGCCATCGACCTCTCCGCCGACACCGACATCAGCGATGCCGATGCGTTCCGCGACCTGGTCGTTCGCACGGGCGACGACACGCTGGTTCGCCTCGGAGACATCGCCGACGTCGAGCTGGGCGCCGAGAACTACGATTCGGTGAGCTGGTACAACGGCGAGCCCTCGGTGGTGATCGCCATCGACCCGGCGC
>CAYQZN010000396.1:0-2477 GCA_964421805.1 uncultured Woeseiaceae bacterium | reverse complement strand
TCGGCCAGGATCTCCTCGAGCCGCGCCAGATCCGGGATCAGCGGGTACTCGTTGATCATCTTGACCCGGCAGAACACCGGAGCGCCCTCGGGCCACTCGTCCGCCGGCTGGCCCGGCCGCAGCACCTCCCGGTTGACGCGCACGAGCTGCGGAAAGCCCTGGGTCAGCATGCCGAAGTGCCCGGCGCGCAGTCTCCCGGTGACGCCATGGAACACGACGATGCGCGTCCTGCCGGAAGCCTCCGGCACCGGCTTGCCCAGCGCGCCCTCGAAGGACACCAGCGGCAGCAATCGCCCGTTCCAGTTGAAGCCGCCGAGCACCCAGGACTCGGCCTCGCCGCCCTTCGCCTCCGGCGGCGTATAGCGCACCACCTCGGCCACGCAGGCCCGGGGCACGATCAGGCGGTCCTCCGCGAGGGGCACCAGCAGGGAATAGAGTTCCTCGACCACCGCGCTCACAGGCCGCTACCGCCCTTTTCCTCCAGCTGGGCGTGGATCGCCTCGAGCAGCTGGCTGTCCTGGTAGGGCTTGCCGAGATAGTCGTTGACGCCGATCTCGATGGCGCGCGCCCGGTGCTTCTCGCTCACCCGGGAGGTGATCATGATGATCGGGATGTTGGCGAAACGCTCGTCGTTGCGCACATGGGTGGCGAACTCGTAGCCGTCCATGCGCGGCATCTCGATGTCGAGCAGGATGATGTCCGGCCGCTGCTCCTGCATGACGCTGATGGCATCGATGCCGTCCTTCGCGGTGGCGACCCGCATGCCCTGACGCTGCAGGAAGCGCTCCGTGACCCGCCGCACGGTGATGGAGTCGTCCACAACCAGCACCAGCGGACGCTCGTCGGCACTCGGCCGCGGCGCCTCGCGGATCTCCACCAGCGGCGCCGTCGAGCGGGCCAGGCTGCCCATGTCCAGGATCAGCACGATGCGCCCGTCGCCGAGGATAGTGGCACCGGAGATGCCGCGGATACTCGCGAGCTGGGGCCCGACCGACTTCACCACGATCTCCCGGCTGGCCAGCATCTCGTCGGTGAGCAGCGCGATGGACTTCTCGCCGGCGCGAACGAGTATGACGGGCACTGCCGAGTCGTCCTCGGGCAGCTCAGACGGCTTGCCGCCGACGAACATCCCGAGATGCCGGAAGCGATAGGTCTGCTCGCCGTACTCGAAGGTGGGCTCGGGCTGATTCAGCATCGCGTCCAGTTCGGCGCGGCCCACCCGCGCCACGCCCTCGACGGTGGGCAGAGGCAGGGCGTAGACCTCCTCGCCGGCGCGCACGATGAGCGCCTGGGTGATGGCCAGCGTGAACGGCAGGCGCACGGTGAAATTGGTGCCTTGTCCCGGCATGGAGGTGATGCGCAGGGCGCCGCCCAGCTTCTTCACCTCGTTGGCCACGACGTCCATGCCGACGCCGCGCCCGGCGGACTGGGTCAGCTGGTCCGCGGTGCTGAAGCCAGGCCTCAGTATCAGCTCCATGACGGCCTCGTCGGAGGCGTCCGAATCCGGTGCCAGCAAGCCCTGCTCCGTCGCCTTGCGGCGGATGGCATCCACGTTCAGGCCGGCGCCGTCGTCGGCCACGTCGATGACCATCTCCGAGCCTTCCCGGTGCAGCCGCACGGTGATGCGCCCCACCGGCGGCTTGCCGGCCGCCTGCCGCGTCTCCGGGGGCTCGATGCCGTGGACGATGGCGTTGCGCAGCATGTGCTCGAACGGCGGCAGCATCTTCTCCAGCACCTGCCGGTCCAGCTCGCCGGAGCCGCCTTCCACGGCCAGCTCCACCCGCTTGCCCGTCTCGCCGGCAATCTGGCGCACCAGGCGTGAGAGCCGGGGCACGTGGCGCTGGAACGGCACCATGCGGGTGCGCATCAGTCCGTCCTGCAGCTCCGCCGTCACCCGCGACTGCTGCACCAAGAGCGACTCGGTCTCCGTTGCCAGGTTCTGCAGCAGATCTTTCAGGCTGGCCACGTCGCTGGCCGATTCCGCCAGTGCCCGGGACAGCTGCTGAATCGTGGAGTAGCGGTCCATCTCCAGCGGATCGAAGTCGTGGGCGGTGCGCTCTTCCTGATGACGGTTCAGGATCTGCGTCTCGGTCTCGAATTCAAGCTTGCGCAGCTGATCGCGCAGCCGGCTCACCGTCTGCTCCAGCTCCGCCAGGTTGAAATCGATGGACGTGACCTGCTGGCTCAGCCGGGAGTGGTAGATGCTGATCTCGCCGGCAGCGTTCAGCAGCTCCTCGAGGAGCTCCGCGTCGATGCGCGCGAATTCCTGGCGCTCCGGCGCAGCGGGCGGCGGCGGCGCGGCGCGCTCCGGGACCGCGGGCGCCGGCTCGGGCGGCTGCTCCACCGGCTGCTCCGCGGCGGCGAACGGCTCTTCTGCCGGGGCCTCCGGCGCCGGCTGCGCTGCCGCTTCCTGTTCGGGCTCGGGTTCAGATTCGGGCTCGAGCTCTGGCTCTGCCTCGGCTTCGGGTTCGGCCTCG
>CAYQZN010000395.1:0-2483 GCA_964421805.1 uncultured Woeseiaceae bacterium | reverse complement strand
GCCACGAGGAACACGAAGAACAGGGCGAACAGCGGATAGAAGTTGTAGGGGATGGTGCTCAGGAACACCGAATAGGCATTCTGATTGAACTCGGGGATGGTCTTCAGCGCATCGCCGATCAGCCCCACCTCATAGCCGATCCAGGTGGTGGCCAGCGCTACGCAGGTGATGGGCGCCGCCGTCGAATCCACGATGTAGGCGAGTTTCTCGCGGGAGATGCGCAAGCGGTCGGTCACGGAGCGGGCGGTGTTGCCGACCACCAGGGAGTTCCCGTAATCGTCGAAGAAAATAGCAATACCCATGAGCCAGACCGAGACCTGGCCGCTGATCCGGTCCTTGGCCTTGCGCATGATGAGCCGCACCACCCCGTGCATGCCGCCGTTGCGGGTGACAATCCCGACCATGCCGCCGATCATCAGGCTGAACAGGATGATCATCGCGTGATCGCTGTTGGCCAGCGCCCCGGCCACGTGCACATGAAAGGCTTCGAGGAGGCCGCGAAAAGCGCCGGTGGGGCTCAGCGAGATAAGCGCGGTGGCGCCGAACCAGATGCCAAGCATCAGCGACGGGATGACGCTGCGCAGGGCCAGCGCGAGGAAGATGGCGAGCAGCGGCGGCAGGATGGACAGCCAGCCCGGGATCACGCGCAGCGCCGCTTCGGCCAGCGGCCGGGGCGGCGCCACGGACAGATCGTACACGGCCAGTTTCAGCGTCTGCGGCTCGTCTACGAGCACGTCGCTGAAGACCGCACTGCCCTCGGGGTCCGCGACGGCCTCGAAGCGCAGTGGCCCGGCGTCCAGCTCCAGGCGGGCGCCGGCGGGCAGCCCTAACGCGGTCACGTCGAAAGCGACGCCGGCGAGCGCCACGCGGGGCGGTTCCAGCGTGGCCTCGGCCATCGCGTATGCAGGCAACACCGAAGCAGACAGCGCGAGGAACAGCAGCAGCGCGATCAGTTTTCTGATGCTTCTTCTCCCCCGCCACCAGGACAACGCGGCGATGTTAGCACGCGCGGGAGAGCCGTCGGCGCTGGCGCCAGCGTAGCGGCTCCGCGATAATGGGCGCACTTGCATACCGATTGCGGGGCTGATCATGGCGACTGTTTCCCGGGAACAGGACATAGGCGCGACGGACCGCGACTTCGGCAAGGCGCTCACGCCACCAGGCTGGATCTTCCATGACCGTTCGCTGTACCAACGCGAACTCGAGGAGATCTTCCGCCGCATGTGGCTGGTGGCGGGCCACCACACGCGGCTGTCCTCGCCCGGTGATTTCTTCGTGGTCGACGTCGGCCCGGAGTCCGTGATCGTCGCCGCCGATGGCGAGGGGCGTCCACGCGCCTGGCACAACTTCTGCCGTCACCGCGGCACCCGGCTCACCTCCGGCGGCGGCAACTGCCGGATGTTCCGCTGCCCGTACCACAACTGGGCCTACGGCCTGGACGGTTCGCTGATCGCCGCCCCCGGCATGGACGAGGCGGAGGACTTCGATCGCGGCGAGTTCCCGCTGCGCGAGGTGCGCCTGGAGACCCTCGACGGATTCCTGTTCATCAACCTGGATCCCGACGCCGAACCGCTGGCAGAAGCCTATGCCGAATTCCCCGACCTGTCCGGCTACGACACGGCCGGACTCGTCCGGGTGGGACGGCACGACTACGAGGTCGCCGCGAACTGGAAGCTGATCTGCGAGAACTACAACGAGTGCTACCACTGCTCCCTGGCGCACCCGGCCCTGCATCGTGTGAGCACCTACGGCGAGCTGCCCGAGTACGACTTTGTCGGCCGCAACTTCAACGGCGGTCCCATGGGCATCAAGGACGGCTGCAACACGCTGACCGTCTCGGGGGTCACCGCGAACCCCCCGCTGCCGGGCATCTCCGAGCAGGAGAAGCGCATGGTGCAGTACCTGAACCTGTACCCGAACTTCCTGTTCAGCCTGGCACCCGACTACGTCATGGCCCATTACCTTTGGCCCCGGGGGCCGGGCTCGGTCTACATAGAGACGGAATGGTTCTGCTCGCCCGCGCAGATGGAACACCCGGACTTCGACGCCACCGACGCGATCGACTTCTGGGACATGACCAATCGCCAGGACTGGGCGCTGTGCGAGAACGCCCACCGGGGACTCGCCTCCAGCGCCCACCTACCCGGCCCGTACCACCCCAGCGAGAGCGGCGTGCACGCCTTCGACCGCTGGTACGTACAGCGCATGTTCGCCACCACGTAGGAGGGCCTTCAGGCCCGATTGGAATAAGGGATCGGGCCTGAAGGCCCTCCTACACGGTATTTCGGTTCAGCCACCAGCCGACCACCAGCACCGGCACGATTCCCGCGATGCCGCCCAGTGTGCCGGTGACGCCGGGGTTGGCGAAGGTCAGGTCCACCCATGGCAGCAGCATGCTGCCGTAGAGGTATAACCCGATGTGCACGGTGAGCGCGCCGGCCGAGGCCAGCCACAGCAGGCCCAAAGGCATGTCGCGGAACAGC
>CAYQZN010000394.1:0-2491 GCA_964421805.1 uncultured Woeseiaceae bacterium | reverse complement strand
TGCTGATCGGCGCCCTCATCGAGGCCCGCTCCTGCGAGCGCTTCGCGCTGCTGGCGCCGCGCCTGGAAGGGCGCATGGCGGCCCTCTATTCCGGCCTGCTGGCTTCCGAGGCACGCCACTTCGAGAGCTACCTGACGCTGGCCGGCACGGCGGAGGGAGCCGACACCGTCGAGGCGCGCCTGGCCGACCTCCGCGCGGTGGAGAACGAGCTGGCGACGGCCCCGGACACCGAACTGCGCTTCCACAGCGGCCCACCCCCGACGACCGCGTAGGAGGGCCTTCAGGCCCGATCTTCGCCTGAGGTGGCCGAGCGCTGATCGGGGCTGAAGCCCCTCCCGCAACCAGGGTCGGGCCTGAAGGCCCTCCTACAGGACTTTCCAGCGGTAGTCGGGGCCTTCGGGGGTCCAGTGCAGCACGGTGCCCTGCTCGTACCAGTCGCCGAGGACGATGCGGGTGGCGGGCGTGCCGTCCAGGTCCAGTTCGTGCACCGCCGGGCGGTGGGTGTGGCCGTGCACGAGCGTGGTCACGCCGGCCTCGCGCAGGGCGGCGGCGACGGCCTCGGCGTTCACGTCCATGATGTCCTCGGCCTTGTCCACCATCGCGGCGCGGCTCTCCTCCCGGGCCTGACCGGCGAGGGCGCGGCGCTGCTCCACCGACATCGACAGCACCTGCCGCTGCCACGCCGGGTCACGGGACTGGCGGCGGAAGGCCTGGTATTCCACGTCGTCGGTGCAGTACGCGTCGCCGTGACTGAGCAGCACCGGCGTGCCGTAGAGGTCGTGGACCACCGGATCGTCCAGCAGCGTGAAACCCGTCCGTTCGGCGAATGCGTCGCCGATCAGGAAGTCGCGGTTGCCGTGCATGAAGTAGCCGGCGACGCCGGCGTCGGTGAGCCGGCGCATGGCCGCCTGCACCTCCCGGTTGTGCTCGTCGGGGTCGTCGTCGCCGATCCAGGCCTCGAACAGGTCGCCCAGGATGTAGAGGGCCTCCGCCTCTGCCGCCTCGGTCTCCAGGAAGCGGAAGAAGCGCTCGCTGATGTCGGGCCGCGCGGCCTGCAGGTGCAGGTCGGAGATGAACAGCTTGGTCATCGTATCGCTTGCGGTCTATTCGGGCGGCGTGTAGCCCGAGGGGTGATGAATCATGTCCTCGATGATCACCGGCATGGTCGGCACATCCGCCGGGAACGGACCGCCGGCGCCGGTGGGCAGCGTGGCGATGGCGTCCACCACGTCCATGCCGTGGATCACCTGGCCGAACACGGCGTAGCCCCAGCGCTCCGGCTGCGGGTCCAGCTTGGGGCCGTTGTCCACCAGGTTGACGAAGAACTGCGTATTGGCGGAGTGGGGATCGCTGGTGCGCGCCATCGCGATGGTGCCCCGCTCGTTGCCGAGGCCGTTGCCGGACTCGTTCGGGATGCTGTCGTCGGGCTCCTTCAGCGCGTACTTCGGGGTGAAGCCGCCGCCCTGGATGACGAAGCCGGGCACGATGCGGTGGAAGACCAGGCCGTCGTAGAAGTCGGCTTCCACCAGCGACAGGAAGTGGGCGACGGTCAGCGGCGCGCGTCTGCCGTTCAGCTCCAGCACGAAGGTGCCCTCGGTGGTGCGCACCTCCACCTGGGGGAAGGAGGGCACGTCGGCGGCGCAGGCCGTCCCGCCGGCCAGCGCGATGCCGGCGGCCAGGGCCGCCAGGGTCGCTCTCATAGCTCTCATAGTTCTCATCGTATTCGTCGCACTCATCGCCTTGCTCGTTCTCCGTTCGATGGCAGCTCGGGCCGCGCAGGGCCGTCGTCAGTTGTCGGCGGCCTCGGCGGCCGCCAGCGTGTTGTAGATCAGCATGGCCACGGTCATCGGGCCGACGCCGCCGGGCACCGGCGTGATCCAGGCGGCGCGCTCCCGGGCGGCGGCGAACTGGACGTCGCCCACCAGCCTGCCGTCCTGCTGGCGGTTGATGCCCACGTCGATCACGATGGAGCCCTCCGGGACCCAGTCGCCCGGGATCAGGCCCGGCTTGCCGACGGCGACCACCAGGATCTCGGCGCGCTCCACGTGCTCGCGCAGATTGCGGGTGAAGCGGTGGCAGACCGTGGTGGTGGAGCCCATCAGCAGGAACTCGAGCGCCAGCGGCCGGCCCACGTGGTTCGAGGCGCCGACGATCACCACGTGCTTGCCCTTCGGATCCACGCCGATGCGGCCCAGCAGCGTCACGATGCCGAAGGGCGTGCAGGGGCGCAGCGTCGGGATGCGCTGGGCGAGCCGGCCGACGGTATACGGGTGGAAGCCGTCCACGTCCTTGGCCGGCTCGATGCGCTCGATGACCTTCACCGCGTCGATCTGATGGGGCAGGGGCAGCTGCACCAGGATGCCGTGCACGCTCTCGTCCGCGTTCAGCTCGTCGATCAGCTCCAGCAGGGCCGCCTCGGTGGTGGTGGAGGGCAGGTCGAAGTCCAGCGAGCGCATGCCGGCGGCGTCGCAGGCCTTGCGCTTGTTGCGCA
>CAYQZN010000393.1:0-2494 GCA_964421805.1 uncultured Woeseiaceae bacterium | reverse complement strand
TTCGGTTTCTCGGGATCCTGGGCGGTCTTCAGCCGCACACCGGATCCGAGCCGTCTCGGCACGGCTTTGAAGCTGATGGCATTGTCCAGCGTCTGCATCACCAGCAGCACGACGGTTCGTCGAGCCCAGCCGACGGGCCAGAGCGATTTCAGGAGGCGCACCGGATGCCGTACCGCCTGGCCTGCCAGCATCAACGGCCTCGTGAGGCGGGTTCCTTTGCCGGTCAGCAGCGTGAACAGCGTGCCCATGAAGTCTCCCCGCCGCCCGTAGGTCACCACTTCGATGTGGGTGTCGCTGTCGACGTGGATACTGGCGCTGATGGCGACCGTGTTCCAGGTATTGCGTGACTCGTCCGGCAGCGTGACCGCGAGTACGGACTCGCTGTTGGTGCGCACCAGCTGGCCGAGACGATCGCTGATGCGTGTCAGGGAGCCATTGTGCTTGCAGTTGGCCAGCAGCCGGTTCGTGCCGAGCGCACCCGCCGCCACGACGACGCCGGCGGCCCGATAGCGCCGCCGGTTGCGTCGCAGCCACGCTCCCGGCCGCGCCGCAGCAAGCACGTAGCCGTCGCTGCCATCCGGCCGCCCGGCCGGACGGATGTCGCTGACCTCCGTGTCCGGGATGATCGTGGCGCCGCCCTTCTCGGCGAAGTACAGGTAATTCTTCACCAGCGTATTCTTCGCCCCCTCCCGGCATCCCACCATGCAGGCACCGCAGCGCGTGCAACCCGTACGAGCCGGCCCCTCGCCGTCGAAATACGGATCGTCGACGGTCGTGCCGGGCTCTCCGAAATAGACGCCGACCGGGGTCCGACGGAATGTCTCACCGCTGCCGAATTCGTCGGCGATGGAACGCAGCAGCTCGTCGCCGGGACTCTCGAACGGCACGTCGTTGACACCCAGCATCCGTTCCGCCGTGTCGTAATGAGGTTGCAGTTCGGCGGACCAGTCGGCGAGATCGGACCACTGGGAGTTGGCGAAGAAAGGGGGCGCCGCCCGGTAGAGGGTATTGGCGTACACCAGGCTGCCGCCGCCGACACCGGCGCCCGCCGCTATGAAGACGTCGCTGAACGGGACGAGCCGCATGATGCCCCGCAGCCCGATGGCAGGCGCCCAGAGGAAGCGGCGCAGGTTCCAGGCCGAGGCTGCAAAATCCTCATCCCGATAGCGCGGCCCGCTCTCCAGCACGGCCACCCGATAGCCCTTCTCGGTGAGACGCAGAGCGGCAACGCTGCCGCCGAACCCCGATCCGATCACGATCCAGTCGTATTCGCTGCCGGCCTCACGCATGCGCCACCCCCCGCCGCGATTATGCCCCGGGTGATGGTAGCGGTGTTCGCGTCTATGATGGGAGATCGGAAAACCACGACGGCACGAATAACCAGGTTGGTAACAAAGGAGCGATGAATGAAGGCATCTGACCTGCTGGTACGCTGCCTCGAGGCCGAGGGCATCGAATACATCTTCGGCGTCCCCGGAGAGGAGAACGCGGACTTCATGCTCTCACTGGAGGGCAGCGAACAGATCCGCTTCGTCCTCACCCGGCACGAGCAGGGCGCCGCCTTCATGGCCGAGATCTACGGGCGGCTCACCGGCAACCCGGCCGGCTGCCTGGGCACGCTGGGGCCCGGCGCCACCAACCTCATCACCGGCGTGGCGGACTCCAACATGGACCGCGCACCCATGCTGGTGCTGACCGGCCAGGGCTCCACCCTGCGCCTGCACAAGGAGTCCCACCAGATCATGGACGTGGTCGGCATGTTCGAGCCGGTCACCAAATGGGCCACCACGATCCACAACGCGCGGACCATTCCCGAGATCGTCAGGAAGGCGGTGCGCCTCGCGCGCACCGAGAAGCCCGGTGCCGTGCACATCGAGCTGCCCGAGGACGTGGCCAAGCGGGAGGTCGAATCCGAACCGCTGGAGCCGCGGCGCTTCCGCCGTCCCGGCCCGGACGACAAGATCGCCGACCGCGCCTTCGCCATGCTGGCCGAGGCGAAGCGCCCGGTGATCATCGCCGGCAACGGCGCCATCCGCCGCCGCGCCTCGAAGCAGCTGAGGATCTTCTGCGAGTCCACCGGCATCGGCGTACTGAGCACCTTCATGGCCAAGGGCGCGGTGGACATGGATGCCGACTACTGCCTCTATACCATCGGCCTCGGCGCAAAAGACATCCCCACTCTGGCCATCGACGAGGCGGATCTCGTCATCACGCTCGGCTTCGACATGGTGGAGTACCACCCGCGGCTGTGGAACCCGAACCGGGACAAGACCATCATCCATGCCGACTTCCTGCCGGCCGAGATCGACCAGCACTATCATCCCGAGGCGGAACTGGTGGGCGACCTGGCCCACACGCTGTGGATGCTGAACGAGCGGGTACGCGGGCGCGGCCTGCCGGCCTTCGACCTCGCCTCCCAGCGGGCAGTGCGCGAGCGCATGACCGAGGAGCTCGCCGCCCACGCCGAGGACGACACCGAGGGCGTGATCCGGCC
>CAYQZN010000392.1:0-2508 GCA_964421805.1 uncultured Woeseiaceae bacterium | reverse complement strand
CGGCATGGAACAGCACGCCGAGGAGCATGGTGGCGATGATGGTCACCGCGTAGGTCTCGAACAGGTCTGCCGCCATGCCGGCGCAGTCGCCGACGTTGTCGCCGACGTTGTCAGCGATCACGCCCGGGTTGCGCGGGTCGTCCTCGGGGATGCCGGCCTCGACCTTGCCCACCAGGTCGGCGCCGACGTCGGCGCCCTTGGTGAAGATACCGCCGCCGAGTCGGGCGAAGATGGAGATCAGCGAGCCGCCGAAGGCCAGGCCGACCAGCGCCTTGATGGCCTTCTCGCCCTCGATGCCGAAGGCTCCCAGCAGGCCGTAGTAGCCGGCGACGCCGAGCAGCCCCAGGCCGACCACCAGCAGGCCGGTGATCGCGCCGCCGCGGAAGGCGACGTCCAGCGCCGGGTTGAGCCCCTTGCGCGCGGCCTCGGCGGTACGCACGTTGGCCCGCACGGAGACGAACATGCCGATGTAGCCGGCCAGTGCGGAGAACAGCGCGCCGATGGCGAAACCGAGGGCCGTCCACCAGTCGAGGGCGAAGCCGACGACGATGGCCAGCACCACGCCGACGATGCCGATGGTCGTGTACTGGCGGTTCATGTAGGCCGCGGCGCCTTCCTGGATGGCCGCCCCGATTTCCTGCATGCGGTCGTTGCCAGGGGACTGCTTCAGGACCCACTGGACCGAGAACAGTCCGTACAGGATGGCGAGTACGCCGGCGCCGATGCATAGCCACAGCGCGAGTTCATACGACATGAGTTGTTCCTCCCGATCATGTCCACCGATCGGCCCGGCGGACCGTCGGTTGTTCGTGTGTTCGTAATTGTGATCGTTCAGCCGGAGCGCCCTCCGCCCGTGCCCCAGGCGACGGGCACGAGGTCGGTGAGGGCCCCGGATCCGCTGCGCAGACGGTGGCGAGTCGCACACCGCTACGGCTGGTTTTCTGATCCGGTGCTCGTTCCGTAACTCGCTGGTTTATCGGAGTTTATTGGCGCTCAAGAGGTCGCAGACACACGTCCCCGGCGGCGACAGCGCGCGCATCATACCACAAATCGTTTCTTGAGCTTCTTCTTCACCGGCACGTTGCGCAGCTTGGCGTAGACGGGCAGCCCGCGGGAATACGGGGGGTAATCTTCGCCGTTGATCAGCGGTGCCAGGTAGCGCCGCGCCGCGCCGGTGATGCCGTAGCCGTCCTTCGTGATGTAGCGCTTCGGCAGTTTCTTCTCGCGGTTCGCGACCCGGCCGAGCGGCGCCTTCTCGATCTTCCAGCGGTAGGGGCTGTCCGAGGTGCGCTTGATGACCGGCAGCACCGCATCCTCGCCGGCAAGCGCCATCTCCACGGCCGCGCGGCCCACCGCATAGGCCTGCTCCACGTCGGTGGCGGAGGCGATGTGGCGGGCGGAGCGCTGCAGGTAGTCGGCGATGGCGTAGTGGAACTTGAAGCCGGTGCCGTCGCGCACCATGGTCGCGACCTCGGAGGCCACGCCGCCGAGCTGCACGTGGCCGAAGGCGTCCTTGGTGCCCGCATCGGCCAGGAAGCGGCCGTCCTTGTAGCGCGCACCCTCGGAGACGACGATCACGCAGTAGCCGTAGTCCTTTACGCAGCGCTTCACCCGGGCCAGGAACTTCTTCTTCTCGAACGGGACTTCCGGGAACAGGATGATGTGGGGCGGCTCGTCGGGGCCCTCGCCCGCCAGGCCGGCGGCCGCGGCGATCCAGCCCGCATGCCGGCCCATGACCTCCAGGACGAACACCTTGGTGGAGGTCTCGGCCATGGAGGCGACGTCCAGGGCTGCCTCCCGGGTGGAGACCGCCACGTATTTGGCCACGGAGCCGAAGCCCGGGCAGTTGTCCGTGACCGGCAGGTCGTTGTCCACCGTCTTCGGCACGCCGATGCAGGTGATCGGGAAGCCCATCCTGTGGCCGATCTGGGACACCTTGTGCGCCGTGTCCATCGAGTCGTTGCCGCCGTTATAAAAGAAGTAGCCGATGTCGTGGGCCTCGAACACCTCGATCAGGCGCTCGTACTCGCGCCGGTTCTCCTCCAGTCCCTTCAGTTTGTAGCGGGCGGTGCCGAACGCGCCGCCCGGGGTGTGCTTCAGCTGGGCGATGGCCCTGGCCGACTCCCGGTTGGTGTCGATCAGCTCCTCCGTGAGGGCGCCGAGGATGCCGTTCCTGCCGGCGTAGACCTTGCCGATGCGGCTCTTGTGCTGGCGTGCCGTCTCGATGACGCCGCAGGCGCTGGCGTTGATGACGGCGGTGACGCCGCCGGACTGGGCATAGAATGCGTTCTTGGCTGCCTTCTTTGCTGACATGGGCTCCCTCGCTGGACTTCGTTTGACGACTGGCGGGGGAGCATAGCCAATTTCACGTGCGCCTTCATGCGCGGACCCGAATTGACCTCGTCACGGGGAGCGGCTACGGTGGCGCGCCACAGCGGCGGCTGGCCGGCGTCCGGCAGGGAGTTCAATCATGCGCATCGTTTTGCTCGGCGCCCCCGGCTCCGGGAA
>CAYQZN010000391.1:0-2515 GCA_964421805.1 uncultured Woeseiaceae bacterium | reverse complement strand
TGGTCAAGGGCATAGCCGACGGCAGTCGCGGGCAGGCCGCGGCGAGCATCCTGCTCGTCGACAACTACGATTCCTTCACCTACAACCTGGTGCAGGCCTTCGCGGCGCTGGGTGCCGACGTGCACGTCTACCGCAACGATTGCATCACCGTGGAGGAGGGACTGGCGCTCGAGCCGACTCACCTGGTGATCTCCCCGGGGCCGGGTCGGCCGGAGGATGCCGGCGTCTCGCTGGCGATGATCGCCGCCTTCGAACGCCGGGTGCCCGTGCTCGGCGTGTGTCTCGGCCATCAGTGCCTGGTGCAGCATTTCGGCGGCCGCATCGTGCGCGCGGGCCGACTGATGCACGGCAAGACCTCGGCGGTCAGCCACGACGGCCTCGGCGTCTACCGCGGCCTCTCCCAGCCTTTCGAGGCCGGCCGTTATCATTCCCTGTGCGCCGAAGCGGACACCGTTCCCGACGCGTTGATCGTGACGGCGCGTACCGGACAGGACGAGATCATGGGCGTGCGCCACCGGGAGCTGCCGCTGGAGGGCGTGCAGTTCCATCCCGAGAGCGTGCTGACACCGGAGGGCAACCACCTCATGCGCAATTTCATCGAACAGCGGCCGGGAGCGGAGCGTTGAGCGAGGGCAGCCGTTTGCTGGAGCGACTGCTCCAGGGCGAGCACCTCTCGGAGCAGGAAGCCCACGGGCTGATGCACTCTCTGGCGGAGGATGTTTATCCCCAGGCGCTGGCCGGCGCCCTGCTGGCGGGACTGCGGGCCAAAGGCGAGACGGCGGAGGAGATCCGCGGCTTTGCGGCCGCCATGCGCGAGCTGGCCCGGGATCCGGGCATCCCGCCCGGCGCGCCCACCGTGGACACGGTCGGCACCGGCGGCGACGGCTCCGGCAGCCTGAACCTTTCCACCGGCACCGGCCTGCTCGCCGCCGCCTGCGGCGCGCGGGTGGTCAAACACGGTAATCGCTCGGTGTCCTCGCGCTGCGGCAGCGCCGACGTTCTGGAAACCCTGGGTCTGACGCTGCCACTGGACGAAGCCGCAGCGGTGGAGTGTCTGGAGGCGACCGGCTTCACCTTTCTGTTCGCTCCCTACTACCATCCGGCCATGAAGGCCATTGCCCCCATCCGCGGTGCCATGGGCGTGCGTACGGTGTTCAATTTGCTCGGGCCGCTGGCCAATCCGGCGTCGCCGCCGTATCAGCTCATCGGCGCCTTCAGCGAGGAGGCGGCCAAGCTCATGGCCGCGACGCTGGCGGGTATGGAGATCGAGCGCGCCTTCGTGGTGCATGGCGAGCCCGGCTGGGACGAAGCCACGCCCTGCGGGGAGTTCCTGCTGCTGGACGTCACCCCCGGCCGTATCGCCGAGACCCGCCGGCGGCCCGAGGATTACGGCCTCGCACGCTGTGCGCCCGCGGATCTGGCCGGCGGCGATGCCGCAGTGAACGCCGCCGCCATCCGCGACGTGTTCTCCGGCGGGGACCGTGGTCCCCACCGGGACGCGCTGCTGCTCGGTGCGTCGCTGGTGCTCGAGGTGACGGGTGACGCTGCCGGGCCCGGGGAAGGCGTGGCCATGGCCGCCGCGGCCCTCGACGACGGCCGGGCGGCGCGGGTACTGGACGGCCTGCGGGGCTTCGGAGGCTGAGCCATGGCCGATTTCCTGCGCGAGATGGCGGCGGCGAGCCGGCTGCGCTGCGAGGCGGCGCGGCGGGAACATCCCGCCGACGAGCTCCGCAAGCGTATCGCCGACGGCGAACCGCCCCCGGGTCTGGTGCTCGACCGCTTCGACATCATCGCCGAGATCAAGCACCGCTCGCCCCGGGACGGCGCCCTCGGTGTCGACGCGGGTGGCGGCGCGGGCGGCGCCGTCCACGACGACGCCGCCCGCGCGGAAATCTACGCCGCGGGCGGCGCCGCGGCGGTCTCCGTGCTGACCGAGCCGTCGCGCTTCGGCGGCGAGCTCGGCCACCTGGAGCGCGTGGCCGCGGCGCTGGCGCCGCGTGGCATCCCGGCCATGCGCAAGGACTTCCTGGTTGATTCCTACCAGCTGCTGGAAGCCCGGGCGGCGGGGGCGGGCGGTGTGCTGCTGATCGCCGCGCTGCTCGAGGACGAGGTGCTGGCCGACATGCTCGACCAGGCCGAGGACCTGCAGCTCTTCGCGCTGCTGGAGTGCTTCGATGCCGGGGAGCTGGAGCGCTGCCGCAGGCTGCTCGACGAGCCCCGCTTCCACGAGCGCGGCAACGACGGGCGCCTGCTCATCGGCGTCAACAGCCGCGACCTGCGCACCCTCGAGGTGGACGAGGACCGGCTGGAGGCGCTGGCACCCCTGCTGCCCCACGCGGCGCCGGCGGTGGCCGAGAGCGGCTTGCAGGTGCCGGCCGACGCGGTGCGGCTCGCGACGGCCGGCTACCGCCTCGCGCTGGTCGGCACCGCGCTGATGCAGGACCGGCGGCCGGGGCAGCTGGTGCGCACGATGCGCGACGCCGGGCGGGCGGCGCTGGGCGAATGAGCATTGCGC
>CAYQZN010000390.1:0-2519 GCA_964421805.1 uncultured Woeseiaceae bacterium | reverse complement strand
GCTGCTCGAGGTTCTGATCCTCCTGATGATGCCTGCGATGGTCCTGCTGATGGTCGCGGTTCACTCCTGGGCGCCGGCCCGACGGACGCCGCTCAGCCTCGCAGCGGTGATCTTCATGGCCATTGCGGCGGCGCTTACCTGCGCGGTGCACTTCGCGACCCTGACTCTGAGTCGGCAGGCGGAGTTTGCGGCGTACGAGAGTCTGCCACTTCTGCTCTCGTTCGAATGGCCTTCGCTCGCCTACGCCATCGATATTCTGGCCTGGGACGTATTCTTCGCGCTTTCCATGTTTTGCGCCGCCGGCGTGTTCACCGGGAGTCGGCTGGCGCTCTCGATCAGGACGGCGATGCTCCTCAGCGGGCTGCTTGCGTTGGCCGGACTGAGCGGCGTGATTGCCGGCGACATGGCGCTCCGCAACATCGGCATCGCGGGCTATGTGGGCGTGTTCTTCATCGTCGTCCTCCTGCTGGGCGCCCTGTTTTACCGCAGCGTACCGCTAAAGGCCGAGGACACGGGACGGCCCGGCGCCGAAGCGTGACGTCCTGCCGCAAGGTAAGCTAGGGCGTCCGTCCCGCTGTCGGAGCCGCTCGAGGAGACACGTCATGAAGATTCTGCGCGTGATTCTCGCCGTCGTCGCCGGTGTGTTCATCGGCGGAATAGTCAACATGGCGCTGGTGATGCTGGGATCGGCGATCGTGCCGGCCCCCGCAGGCGTGGATGTCACGAATGCCGAGTCGGTCGCGGCATCCGCTCACCTGTTTCAGCCACGGCACCTCCTGTTTCCCTTCCTCGCGCATGCCGTCGGCACGCTGGTCGGCGCCACCGCGGCACATCTCTTCGCCGGCAGCCACCGCAACGCGGCCGCGTGGGCCGTCGGCGCGGTGTTCTTCGCGGGTGGCATCGCGGCGGCGCGGATGATACCGGCACCGACCTGGTTCGTTGTCGCCGACCTCGTGCTGGCGTATTTCCCGATGGCGTTCGCGGCGACGAGGATCGGTAGCACCATCAAACAGGCGGTATGACTGCACTCCGCCGCGTCCTCGCCTTCGCGGTCGACTGGCTGGTCGTGGTCATGTGGGCCGGGCCCGTCTGGTGGCTGGTCACGCTGTCGACAAGCGGACGAACGCCCTATGACCGATGGTCCGGCGCACGAGTGGTGCCGCGGTAATCGGGCTGACCGCCATTCCGCGGAGACAGACGGATCGCCGCTGATCTCCGGTAACGGTCCCGCCTGCCATCAACGGGGTATACTCGGGCACACGGGCACCTGACCGCTCAGGCGCCGTGCAGAATAATCAACAACGAACGGGGGACTAATCCTATGTATATCCGCAAGTTATCGCCGGCGGTATTGCTGGCGTTCGCCTTCGCGCTGCCGCTATCCGCGGCGGCCGACAATCACGAATCACCACCGCCGCTGACCGATGTCTGGATCATGGTGCCGAAGCAAGGGATGGAAATGAAGTTCGAGGCAGCTCTCAAGGCCCATGCACAGTATCGCGTGGACCAGGGGGAGTCGGCCGAGTGGACGATCTATACGCCTGTCGTCGGCGACAAGATGAACATCTACCAGATCCGGTCCTGTTGCCACGACTATGCCGGCATCGACACGATCAACGCCGAGGCCATGGAGAAGGGCCTGTCGGCGCACTGGAACGAGAACGTACACCAGTATGTCGACCACTATCACCACTACCTCGAGCGCAACGACTGGGAACACAGCCACATGCCGGAGGACGCTGGTCCCTTCCGCTACTACTGGGTCACCAGCTGGAAGTGGAAAGTCGGCTCGGGCCCGGGTCCGGACGACGCACGCAAGCGCTTCAGCATCATCGCGAAAGAACAGGGCTGGGCCGACGAGGATCATCAATGGCTCTGGCTGTCGCGGATCGGCGGTGAACCGACGCTGATGCTGGTTACCCCCGCGGAGAACTGGGCGGATATGGAACCGTCGGATCCGTCCTTCTACGACTTCCTGGTCGAGAAACTGGGCTCTTCGGAGGCAGCCGACGCGCTGTTTACCGAGTTCGAGTCGGGATTCACCAGCTCCAGCGATACGGTCTGGATGGAACGCGGTGATCTGAGTGCATCTGCCGAGGACTGATCGACCCGACTGACGAATCCACTGGCATCGCCGGGAGCCCGTACCGTGCCGTGACGCAACATCACGGCAATCCACGCGGTACCGCTCCCGGCGAGTCTGCCGTGGGAGCCGACGGCGAGGCCATGTTCGAGTGACGAGGCCAGACGACAGGATACTGATCTTCGGCAACTCCGGCTCCGGCAAGTCGACGCTGGCCCGGCAGCTGGCCGATGAGGGGGGCCTGGCGCATCTGGACCTGGACACCCTCGCCTGGCTGCCGGAGCCTCCCCCGCGGCGGGCGCCGCTCGGGGATTCTGCTCAGCAGATCGAGGCATTCATCGGCCATCATGCCGGCTGGGTCATCGAGGGCTGTTATACGGACCTGCTGGAGGTGGCCGCACCGTTCGCCGCCAGGGCGGTGTTCCTGAACCTCGAC
>CAYQZN010000389.1:0-2528 GCA_964421805.1 uncultured Woeseiaceae bacterium | reverse complement strand
TGATCGACATCGCCGACTTCGCCGTGGGCCAGTCGCGCATGCTCTACGGCAAGACGATGCACTCGGAGCGGCCCTCGCACCGGATGTACGAACAGTGGCATCCGCTGGGGGTGGTCGGGATCGTCACCGCGTTCAACTTCCCTGTCGCCGTGTGGTCGTGGAATGCGCTGATCGCGGCCGTCTGCGGCAATATCTCGGTCTGGAAGCCCTCACCCAAGACGCCGCTGGTCTCGCTGGCGGTGCAGAAGATCTGTAACGAGGTACTCGCGGATCTCTCCCATCCGCCGATTTTCAGCCTGTTCAACGACGGCGGCACCGAGCGCGCCGAGGCCTTCGTGGACGATCCGCGGGTGGATCTGCTCTCGTTCACCGGCTCGACGGCGGTGGGCCGCCGGGTGGGCGAACGGGTCGCCGCCCGCATGGGCCGCAGTCTGCTCGAGCTCGGCGGCAACAACGCCATCATCGTCGACGAGTACGCGAACATGGACCTGGCCGTGCCGGCCATCCTCTTCGGCGCCGTCGGCACCGCGGGCCAGCGCTGCACCACCACGCGGCGCGTGCTGGTGCACGACTCCCGCCGCGAGGAACTGAAGGAGCGCCTGATCCGCGCCTACGACCAGGTCCGCATCGGCGACCCGCTGGACGAGAGCACGCTGATGGGCCCGCTCATCGACAACCAGGCGGTCACGAATTTCGAACGGGCCATCGAGGACATCCTGGCCCATCACGGCAAGGTGCTGTACGGCGGCCACCGGCTGGACCGGCCCGGCTTCTACGTGGAGCCGACGCTGGTGATGGCGGAGAACCACTGGCCCGTCGTGCAGGCCGAGACCTTCGCGCCCATTCTCTATCTCATCGGCTACGAGGCCCTGGACGAGGCGCTGGCGCTGCACAACGGCGTGGGCCAGGGCCTGTCATCGGCCATCTTCACGGACAAGTTGCAGCACGCGGAGCGCTTCCTGTCCGCGGGCGGATCGGACTGCGGCATCGCCAACGTGAACATAGGCACTTCCGGCGCCGAGATCGGCGGCGCCTTCGGCGGCGAGAAGGAAACCGGCGGCGGTCGGGAATCCGGCTCCGACGCGTGGAAGGCCTACATGCGCCGGCAGACGACCACCATCAACTGGGGCACCGAGATGCCGCTCGCACAGGGCATCCGCTTCCGCATCTAGGCGCCGGGGCCGCCGGGCGCGCTGCCCGGCGGCCTTCGCGTCATTCCTCGCCGGCGCCCTCCGCCGGGGCCAGCAGCCCGTACAGCAGCCCAACCCACTGGGCGGGCTCGAACATGCCCATCTCGTTGTGCACGGCGTCGAAGTCGGCCGTGGGATTGGCGGCCTGCACCTGCTCGAGGCTCATGCCGTCGGCGATCATCGCGTTGATGGAGTCGCGCACCGTCGCCAGCATGTCGCGGTAGGCACGCAGATCGTCCCGATTCGCGATCGGGCCGTGGCCGGGGATGATGACGCTCTCCTCGTCGGTCATCGCGAGTACCGCGTTCGCCGCCTCGATGACGCCGTCCACCGAGCCGCCGCTGCCGGCGTCGATGAAGGGATACATCTTGTGGAAAAAGGTATCGCCCATGTGGAAGACGTTGGCGCCGTCGAAGTGGATCACGCTGTCGCCGTCGGTGTGGGCGTGCGGGGTGTGGAACGCCCGGATGGTCTCGCCGTTGAGATGGAAGGTCACGCGGTCGTTGAAGGTGACCACGGGCAGGGCCTCCGGCGGCGAGGCCGGCACCTCCCGGTTGAAGGCCTCCAGGAACTGGTCCTTGCTCATGCGCTCGCGCACGTTGTCATGGGCGACGATCACCGAGCCCGTCTCGCCGAAGTTCTCGTTGCCGCCGACGTGGTCGAAGTGCCAGTGGGTGTTGAACACGAACTTCACCGCATCGTCGGTCAGCCCGGCGATGGCCGCCTTGATCTTCGGCGTCAGCGGCGCGAACTGGTCGTCGATGAGGAACGTGGCATCCTCGCCCACCGACAGACCCATGTTGCCGCCCCGGCCGGTGAGCATGTAGAGCCCGTCACCGAGATCCGTGACGCCGATCTCCACCTCGGACATATCGTCCTGGGCCTGCAGCGGGCCTGCCGCCATGGCCGTCGCGGCGGCGGCTGCCGCCATTATCACTCTCCACTTCATCGGTTCTCTCCTCTCAGCCGGCATCCCGCCGGGTGATGCTCTCGAAACGGTTCTTCTCCCGGTTCTTCACCACCTGGTCGGCGGCGAAGATGGTCCCGCTCATCGCGATGTAGACGCCGGGGCCGAGCGTCTGGGCGGCTGCCGTCGCCATGCCCACGTTGAAGACGGCATCCGTGCTGCGGAAGCGCGCCGGACTCAGCGCGCCGGTCAGCACGATCACCCGGTCCCCGAGTCCGCCCAGCGCGAGCGCCGTCTTCACCATCGTGTCGGTGCCGTGGGTGATCACGTAACGCCCGGCCGAGTCGCGTTCGATATAGTCGCGGATGCGGGCCCTGTCGGCTTCGTCAATATCGAGACTGTCCTTGCGCAGCAACGAGACCACTTCATAA
>CAYQZN010000388.1:0-2544 GCA_964421805.1 uncultured Woeseiaceae bacterium | reverse complement strand
AATTCGTTGCGTTTCATCGTCCGGCGAGTTTACCAGCGGGGCCCGAATCTGGTATCAGGAACGTCGGACAGGGAGTCGTCGATCGGGGGATCGCAATGAGCATATCGAGGAAGACCGTCGCAGCCATGGCCTTAATGGCTGTTCTTTACCCGCTGCATGAATCTTCGGCGTCGCCCGACATTCCGCCCGCCGAGGCGTTCGCGCAGCTACCCGCGATCGAACACCCCCGGATCTCCCCGGAAGGAGACAAGCTCGCCTATTTCCGGCTGCTCGACGGCGAGCCGACACTGATCATCCAGGGGCTCGACGGCAGCGGCCTGGTGACCGTCCCCGCCGGCCGGGACTTCCGCTACCTCTGGGTGGAATGGGCGAACAACGAGCGTCTCGTGTTCTCCATCGGCTTCGCCGCGGCGCGCCGCACCGTCGAGACCCAGGAGACCCGGCTGGCCGCGATCGACAGCGACGGCTCGGACTTCGCCTTCATCGTCAAGCCGGACACGGAAGTGCCGGTGGGCAGCCGCGTCGCCAGCCGGGAACTCCCGCCGCCGCAAATCCAGGACCGCATCGTCAGCTGGCTGCAGGATGAGCCTCACCACATACTGGTGGCGGTAGACGGCAATAACGACGCGCGGGCGGAAGTGCGCAGGATCGATATCCGTGACGGCGACTACTCCATCGTGCAGGGCGGCCGACGCGGCATCCAGCACTGGGCAGTGGACCGCGAGCAAGTCATCGCCGCCGGCTGGGGCTACGACCTGACCGGATTCCAAATCTCCCTCAAGGGACCCGACGGTCAGTGGCATGACAGCGCAGACCTGGGGTGGGCGGCCGCCGGACACACGCCCGGCGCATTCGCCGCCGATCGGCGTTATCTGTATGTCTTCGGGCCGTCCGACGAGGGACTCCAGGCGCTGAAGATCGTCGACCTGGAGACCCAGGAGATCACCGAAACCGTATTCTCCCATCCCGAGGTGGACGTTTCCTCCCTGCTCCTCGCGCCCAACGGCGATCGCGCCATCGGTGTCACCTATACCCTTCACGAGCCCGAGGTGCACTATTTCGACGACGAGTACGGCTTGCTGCAGAAGTCGGTGGACCGCGTACTGAAAGACACGACCAACCGGATCGTCTCGGCCAGCGACGACCGGCAGAAGATCGTGCTGGAGGCCTCCGGTGACGTCCAGCCGACCATCTACTATCTGTGGGATCGCGCCAAGGGGCAGATCGCGATCGTGGCCGAGACCCGGCCCGACCTGACCGCCGAAGGACTTAGCCCGATGGAACCGGTTACCTACGAGTCCCGGGACGGCGTCGCGATCCCCGCCTACCTGACACGGCCGGGAACCGCTTCCGGGGACGAACCACTGCCCGCCGTGGTGTTGCCCCATGGCGGGCCCCACGTCCGCACGAGTCGGGATTTCAACTACCTGCGCCAGTTCCTGGCGAGCCGGGGCTACGCCGTCTTCGAGCCGAATTTCCGCGGCTCCGGTGGCTACGGTGAGGCCTGGCGCGCAGCCGGAGAGCACCAGTGGGGCGGCCTGATGCAGGACGACGTGACCGATGGCGCCCGCTGGCTGGTGGAAGCCGGCATCGCGGACCCCGAGAGGCTCTGCATTGTCGGCGGATCCTACGGCGGCTACGCGGCGATGATGGGCGCGATCAAGACCCCGGACCTGTTCCGCTGTGCCGTCAGCATCAACGGCGCGCTGGATCTGCCACACCTGATCATGGAAGCGCGCAACTACATCGGCGGGCGGGAGTGGACGAAGTCGATCGGGCTGTCCGACGAAAAGGCCGCGGCCGTCTCCCCGCACGACCGAACGGACGAGATCGATATCCCGGTGCTGGTCATCCAGACGGCGGACGACCGGGTGGTGCCCCCCGACCAGGCACAGCGATTCGTGGACCGGCTCAGGGGGCTGAACAAGGACGTGCGGTTCGAGTGGCTCGAGGCCGGCGGGCATGACGTGTACGACGCCGAAGCCCGGTTGCGCATCCTGGAAGCGCTGGAGAAGTTCCTGGCGGCGACGATCGGGACGGGTTAAGAGCCGCCGCCGTGGGTCGCGTCCAGCTCAATCGGCGTGCGGAATCCTGGCGACCAAAACCTTCAGGCACTCGGTGCGCATCGCGATGTCCTCTTCCAGCAATTCGATCTCGTTCAGGATCTCCTGGGTGATCGTCTCCTTGCTGGTCTTGGCTGCCATGATGCTGTCCAGCTCTTCCAGGGCAGCGCGGAGCTTCGGATGGGTTCTCATGACACCCGATGCCTTGCCCTCGCCCTCGTCGTGTACCCGTGGGAACTTGTAGGTCCTGCTCGACGGCAGTATCGAGCCTTTCGGGCGCTCGTAGGTGACCCTGAGGACATCGACGTAATTCAGACTGGAGATGTAGTATCGGGCGATCTGCTTCGGACTCTCCACCCCCATTTCGGACAGAGTCGGATAAGCGCTTGTGCTGGTCTTGTTCATCGTCTGCATCCCCCGTACGACAGTCGGGCCGGTCCCGCCCGGCTATATTGGCAAAAACTGACAACGCTGTCATCTG
>CAYQZN010000387.1:0-2557 GCA_964421805.1 uncultured Woeseiaceae bacterium | reverse complement strand
GAATGAATATCAGCTCGCCGGCGTAGAGGTTGCCGAAGAGTCGCAGCGAGAGCGACAGCGGCTTGGCCAGCAGAGACACGCCCTCGAGGATGAAGTTGAACGCGATAACGAACGGCGCGGCGATGAGGCCGAGGCCCTTCGACGGCGGCTTGATCGGGTGCAGCGTGAGCTCGCCGATGAAGCCGCCGATGCCCTTCACCTTGATGCTGTAGAACACGATCAGGGCGAATACCGACAGCGACAACCCGAAGGTGACGTTGACGTCGGTGGTGGGCACCACCTTCAGATACGGGATGCCGATCAGCTCCGCCGAGTACGGCAGCCAGTCCACCGGCACCAGGTCCATGAGGTTCATCAGGAAGACCCAGATGAATACGGTCAGGGCCAGGGGCGCGATGAGATCGCTCTTGCCGTGGAAGGCGTCCTTCACGGAGCCGTCCACGAAGTCGACGATGAGCTCGATGAAGGCCTGCAGCTTGCCGGGCACGCCGCTGGTGGCGGCGCTGGCAACCTTGCGGAACAGCCAGATGAAGGCGAGACCGAGGATCACGGCGACCACGATGGAGTCGACGTTGATGGCCATGAAGGTGCTGCCGCACTTGTTCCAGACCCATTCGTCGTCGACCCGGCATACCTGCAGGTTCTGCAGATGATGCGAGATGTATTCGCTCGCGGTTCTGTCCGCCGGGGAGGTGCCTTCGCCTGCCATGCCGCTCTCTATCCGTCAGAATGTGTCTTTCGCGCGCCGCCCTCGAGGACGGGCGCAATCAGAATCACCAGTTGTGCCAGTATGAATCCGGCGAGCACCGCGACATAGGAGAGCGGCCTCACCAGCGCAAAGACCACGCCGAACAGGAGCACGGTCAGTGCGAACTTGCCGATCTCGCCGAGCCACGCGCCGCGCATGAGCCCCTCGAGATCCGCTTTCAGGATCCGCGCGGCCAGGAACGCATTCGGCAGAATGCAGATCAGGCCGCCGATCAGCAGCGAATAGCCCGGGACCGTCCCGTAACCGATCCAGACCGCCGCGGTAAGGAACAGCGTCAGACCTGTCTGTGCCAGCAGGATCTTCAGCACCAGGTGCCGAGGATCGCGACCATCGGCCGGAGCGCTCACGCGGAGCGGCCCTCGATGCTGGATGACGCCGACAATAAAAACGCCACAAACCCCTGGGTACGTGGCGTGGACAGGTCTTTGGAAACGATCCTGTGCAAACCTGAGCATTATAGATAGCGTCCTGCTGCTGCGCAACATCGGCTGCCGGCACCGGTGGAGGTCCCGGCCCGCGGGCGGGCGCGGCGCGGCGGTCTGCGAACTGGCGCACAGAACCCTCGCGCCGCGGCCGTATAGTCGATCCTCGACAGTGAGTCTGCGGCGCCGACGGACGCGCGGCAATGACCCCGGAGGTAATGAATGGCGGACACAGGCGGGATACCCGGGCCGCGGATCACGGCGGCCGAGCTGGAGGCGGCGGTGGTACGGCGCGAGTTCGTCGTGCAGTTCCAGCCCAAGGTGGAGCGGGTCGGCGAGACCGGCGAATGGCGCACGACCGAGGCCGAGGCGCTGATCCGCTGGCGCCACCCGGAGCACGGGCTGCTGGGGCCCGGCGCCTTCCTGCCGGCGGCCGAGCGGCTGGGCCGCATCGCCGAGCTGGACGAGCTGGTGCTGCGGAACATGCTCAGGAACCTCGGCAAGTGGCGCGAGCGGGGGCTGGCACTCAAGGGCTGCATCAACCTGGCGCCGGTGGAACTCGGCGACGCCGCGCTGCCCTGGCGCTATGCCCAGATCGTCGAGCAGTACGGGCTCGCCTGCACCGACGTCACGCTGGAGATCGCCGAATCGGCCGTGGCCGATCCGGATTTCGCCGGGCGGCGCGTGGTCTCGGCGCTGCGGCAGCAGGGCTTTCGCATCTCGCTGGACGACTTCGGCGCGGCGGCTTCCTCGCTGAAGGCGTTCGGCGCACTGGAGTTCGACGAGATCAAGATCGACGCCAGCATGCTGGCCCATGCCCGCGCCAACGAGATGTCCCGCAAGGCGCTGGCGGCGATCACGGGCCTGGCCCACAGCTCCGGCATCACGGTTTGCGCCGAGGGCGTGGAGGACGAGGAGACGCTGACGTTCCTGCGCGAGATCCGCTGCGACAAGATGCAGGGCTTCCTGATCTCGGCGGCGGTCATGCCGGAGATCATCCGCAGCTGCTATCCGGCGGTGGCGGCGTCGGCCGCCTGAGACTCAGCGCCAGGGGGTCAGCGGATGTGCTCGAGGATGCCTTCGAGCTCGTCGAGGCTGTTGTAGCGGATTACCAGCCGGCCCTTGCCGCCGGCGGCGTGCTCGAGTTCCACCCGGGCGCCGAGGCGCTCCGCCACCTGGGATTCCAGCCGGCGGATGTCCGGGTCCACCACCTTCTTCGACTTGCCCGCCGAGGGCTTTTTTGCCGGCGCGTTGAGCTTCTGCACGAGCTGCTCGGTGGCCCGTACCGAGAGCTGGCCCTTCGCCACCCGCCGGGCGGCCTCCAGCTGCGCGGCCGGGTCGGTGAGCGCCAGCAGCGCGCGGGCGT
>CAYQZN010000386.1:0-2569 GCA_964421805.1 uncultured Woeseiaceae bacterium | reverse complement strand
TTCTTCGTGGACGCCTTCTTCGCGGATGCCTTCCTGGCAGGGGCCTTCCGGCGCGCCGTCTTTCTGCCAGCGGTTTTCCGGGTGGTCTTCTTGGCTGTTTTCTTCTTGGTTGCCTTTTTCTTGGTCGCTTTCTTCTTTGCGGGCTTCTTCTTCGCAGCCTTTTTCGCCGTCTTCTTCGCCGCGGCCGTCTTCTTTTTCTTCTTCCTGCCGGTCATCCGCTCGATCTGCTTCTCGACCTGCTCGATCGCCTTGTCGATGCGCAGCGCATGGGTGAGGTGTTTCCGCGCCGAATTAAGGTCGTCGCGCACGAGCCTGAGATCCTTGCGCATGTCGGCGGCTTCTTCTCGCGCCTCGCCAATGGTCTTCTTCAGGTTATCGATCTGCTCGCGCAGCTCCTTGCGCGTCTTCTCACCGGTGGCCTTCGCGAGCTTCTCCGCTTTCTTCTGCATGTCCTTGCGGGCTTTGTCGACGCGCTTGTTGGCCTTCTTGATCTCGCGCATCAAGCGGTCGCGCTCCCGGCTGAGCCGCTTGGTCGCCGACTCGGCCGCCTTGCGGAACTCTTTCTTGGCGTCCTGCAATGCGCGCTGCTGCTTCCTGACTTCTTCGATCATGGTCGTACTCCATCAAAGGCTCTGGCGGCGACCGCTTCCATTCGGTCCTCCGCAGGAATGGTAGCCGCCTGTCCGGCTGCCGTCATCCGCAAAAACCGGGGCCGCACCGCGCCCCCGGGCAAATCAGCTCGCCGTGCCGGCGGCGCCGGACAGGCGTGGCTCGGCATCCTCGTCCGGCCCGGTGTTTATCAGGAAACGTGCCAGAGCCGGCAGCAGCACGAGCGCGCCCAGCATGTTCCACAAGAACATGAATGTGAGCATGAGACCCATGTCCGCCTGGAACTTGATGGGAGAGAAAATCCAGGTGGCGACGCCCACCGCCAGGGTGATGCCGGTGAATGCCACGGCCTGACCGGTCGTCTGCAGCGTCCGGTCATAGGCGGCCTTGAGACCGAGACCGTCGCGCAGGTGGGAGTCGAGCCTGCTGTAGATGTAGATGCCGTAGTCCACACCGATACCGACACCGAGCGCGATCACGGGCAGGGTGGCCACCTTGACCCCGATACCGAGGAATGCCATCAGTGCCTGCGCCAGCACGGACGTGAGCGCCAGCGGCAGGATGATGCACACCACGGCCCGCCAGGAGCGGAAGGCGAGCAGCACGAGGAAGCTGACCACGCCATACACCAGCGCCAGCATCTGATACTGCGCCGTGGCGATCACCTCGTTGGTGGCCGCCTCGATGCCGGCGTTGCCGGCGGCCAGCACGAATCGCACGGCATCGCTGTTGTTCGCCTCGGCAAAGGCCTCGGCGTCGTCCACCACCCGTTGCAGGGTCTCGGCCTTGTGGTCTTCCAGGAACAGCAGCACCGGCACCATGCTGCAGTCCACGTTCATCAGGTTCGAGGGCACCCGGGAGAGCGAGTTGTTCAGGATGTACTGGTTGCGGCTCAGCGTATGCCAGAGGGGATTACCCTCGTTCATCGCCTGGATGACCAGCTTGGAGACGTTGACCAGCGAGACGACGGACTGCACACCCCTGGTATCGCTCATGACCTCCTGGAAGCGATCGATCGCCGCCAGTGTCTCGTACTCGCCGCACTGCTGCGGAGGCGTCTCGACCATGACCACGAACACGTCGGTGCCGGTCGAGAAATTCTGCGTGAGGAAGGCGTTGTCGAGATTGTAACGCGAGTCCGGCCGCAGCTCGGGGGCACCCGGATCGAGGTCGCCGATACGCAGATCCTGACTGAAGTAGAGACCCAGCCCGCCGAGCACGATCGCGATGCCGATCGCCGCGGTGGCCCGGCCCCGGCGGACGAAATTGCCGAAGAACTGCCAGGTGGGATGAGGCTTCTCCCGGCGCTTCTGCAGATGGCGCACACCATGCTGCGAGATGCCGGAATAGGAGAGCAGCACCGGCAGCAGGAACAGGTTCGTGAAGATGATGACCGCCACGCCGAGGCCGGCGGTCAGCGCCAGTTCCTGGATCACCGGGATGTCGATAACCATCAGGGTGAGGAAGCCGATGCCGTCGCTGACCAGAGCCACCATGCCGGGAACGAACAGGACCCGGAAGGTCCCTCGGGCAGCCTGCTCGGCGGTGGCGCCGAAACTGAACCGGTTCGCCACATTGTTGATGATCTGCACCGAGTGGCTGATACCGATGGCAAACACCAGGAACGGCACCAGCATGGAGTACGGGTCGAGACCGTAACCCAGCGTCTTCAGCAGACCGAGTTGCCAGATCACCGCCATGGTCGAGCAGATAAGCGGCATCATCGTCGCCCAGTGGCAACGAGAGTAGTAGTAGAGCAGAACGAGCGTGATCAGGAACGCGATGCCGAAGAACGAAGCCACCAGCGTGGCGCCCTCGATCAGGTCGCCCACGACCTTCGCGAAACCGGTGATGCGGATCTTTATCGTGTCGGTCTCGTACTTGTCCCGCACGAGACGCTCGAGGTCCTGGGAGAACTCGTAGTAATCGAGCTTCTCGCCGGTCTCCGGATTCACGTCCA
>CAYQZN010000385.1:0-2603 GCA_964421805.1 uncultured Woeseiaceae bacterium | reverse complement strand
GTTGCCCTGAGACGCGCTCCCGCCGGGAGGTTAGCCGATGTCCGATAACCAGATGGCCAATAACCCGATGTCCGATACGACGGCAGATCGTCAGTGCCTGCGGTTCCTGGTCAGCGGCCGGGTGCAGGGCGTCTGGTTCCGTGCCAGCACCCGGGAGCAGGCGCGGCGCTACGGCATCACCGGACATGCCCGCAATCTGCGCGACGGGCGCGTGGAGGTGCTCGCCTGCGGCGACCCCGGGGCGCTCGGCCGGCTCGAGGAGTGGCTGTGGCAGGGGTCCGAGGCGGCGCGGGTCACCGACGTGGCGCGGGAAACGGCGACGGTGACGCCGCCGGGAGACTTCACTACCGATTAGCCCGCCGGCCGTGCGGCGAGGGGAACGGCCCGACCCGACCTTCAGATCCTGCGCCAGGTCAGCCGCAGCTTGTCCAGCACCCGGTTCGGGTACCAGGACTTGCCGAGGCTGCCGTTGTAGCGGGCGAGCGCGCGCTGCAGGTCGCCGTCCTCCATGTCGTAGTAGTAGCGCAGGATGGTGCAGCCGAGCCGCAGGTTGGTGTCGATGTGGAACAGGTTGTCATCGGGCCGGCCGATCTCGTCCAGCCAGAAGGGCATCACCTGCATCAGCCCGCGGGCGCCGGCCCTGGAGACCGCGAAGCGATCGAAATTACTCTCCACGTCGATCACCGCCAGGACCAGCTCCGGCGGCAGCTTGACCCGCCGGGCCTCGTAATGGACGCGTTTCAGGATGCGGACGCGCTCCTGCGGGTCGTCGATCCGGTTGCCGAGGCGCTGGGACATGTCAACCAGCCAGACCTGGGCGTGGAAGCGGTCGTCGAAGCTGTGCGCTTCCGCTGCGGCCTCGCGCAGCAGCTCGCGCAGGACCGGGTCGGGGCCCTCCTGATCGGCGGCCGACGGGGCGGCCGCAGCCAGCAGCAGGCCGGCCGCCAGCAGCCCCGGGAGCAGCCCCGGGGAGCGCCGGCGCAGACCGCTGTCGGTTGCCACAGGCCTGTCCATGGTCGGTCAGCTTACCGTCGGCTCCCGAACCAGGGCGAGAACGGCATCACGCTTCAGGTTCCTCGATTCGGCGTCGCGGCGATGGCGATACTCCAGTTCGCCGGCGTCGAGACCGCGCTCCCCGATCACGATGCGATGGGGGATGCCGATCAGTTCGGCATCGGCGAACTTCACGCCGGGCCGCGCGTCCCGGTCGTCCAGTAGCACGTCTATGCCCAGTTCGCCCAGCTCGGCGTACAGCGCTTCGGCCGCTTCGCGCACCCGCTCGGAGCGGTGCGCGTTGATCGGCACGATCACCACCTGCCAGGGCGCTATCGGTTCCGGCCAGATAATGCCGTTGTCGTCGTGATTCTGCTCGATGGCGGCGCCCACGATGCGGGTGACGCCGATGCCGTAGCAGCCCATCTGCATGGGGCGGTCGTCGCCGTCCTGGTCCTGCACTGTGGCGCCCATCGCCTGCGAGTACTTCGTGCCGAGCTGGAAGATGTGGCCCACCTCGATGCCGCGGGCGATGCTGAGCGTGCCGCTGCCGCCGGGCGTGGGATCGCCTTCGACCACGTTGCGCAGGTCGACGCCGTCCGGTTCCGGCAGGTCCCGGACCCAGTTCACGCCGGTCAGGTGATGGTCGGCCTCGTTCGCGCCGCAGGCGAAGTCGGCAAGGTGGGCCGCGGCATGGTCGACGTAGAGCGGGATGTCCAGGTCGAGCGGGCCGACGAATCCCGGCGCGCAGCCGGTGGCGGCCAGTACCTCGTCCGCCTCGGCCATGCGCAGCGGGTCCGCCACGCCGGGCAGGGCCTGGGCCTTGACCGCGTTCAGCTCGTGGTCGCCGCGCAGCACCAGCGCCACGGGCCCGTCGTCGCCCGCGACCACCAGCGTCTTCACCAGGCGCGCGGCCGGCAGATCCAGCGCGGCGGTCACCGCCTCGATGCTGCGTGCGCCGGGCGTGCGGACTTTCGCCAGCGCCTCCGACGGCGCCGGACGGGGCTGCTGTGGCGGCTGCGTGCGCGCCATCTCGACGTTGGCCGCATAGCCGTCCGCGTCGCAGTAGGCGATGGCGTCCTCGCCGGAATCGGCCAGCACGTGGAATTCCTGGGAGCGGCTGCCGCCGATCTCGCCGCTGTCCGCCTCTACCGCCCGGAACCTGAGGCCCAGCCGGGTGAAGATGGATTCGTAGGCCCGGGCCATGCGCTCGTAGGCTGCCGCCATGCCGGCCTCGTCGAGGTCGAAGGAATACGCGTCCTTCATGATGAACTCGCGGGCCCGCATGACCCCGAAGCGGGGCCGGATCTCGTCGCGGAATTTGGTCTGGATCTGGTAGTAGTTGACCGGCAGCTGACGGTAGCTCCTGAGCTCCCGCCGGGCGATGTCGGTGATGACCTCCTCGTGGGTGGGCCCGAAGCAGAAGTCCCGCTCGTGGCGGTCCTGCATGCGCAGCAGCAGCGGGCCGTACTTGTCCCAGCGGCCGGATTCCTGCCAAAGTTCGGCGGGCTGCACCGCCGGCATGAGGAGTTCCAGCGCGCCCGCCCGGTCCATTTCCTCGCGCACGACCGCCTCGATCTTCTTCACCACCCTGAGGCCGATCGGCATCC
>CAYQZN010000384.1:0-2633 GCA_964421805.1 uncultured Woeseiaceae bacterium | reverse complement strand
CTTCAATGCTGCTCATTGCTTCTGTTTCTCCTTCGCAGAGACTGCCTGAATTCTATTGCCGGACCGCGGGAGAGTCCCCCAATCGGCGATCCGCGCCGGCTCCGGCTTTCATCTGAACGCAGCCGCTGCCGCGATCACCCCTTGCGCCGCCCGTCCGGGCCCCGGCGCCTCCGAGGGCCGGTATTGTATTGGAAAACCGGCCAACCATTCTACAGCACGGTCATCGGGGGCCGGACGCCTTTCAGATCATATACATACCGCCGTTCACGTGCAGGGTCTCACCGGTGATGTACGCGCCCGCCGGCGACGCCAGGAATACCGCCGCCGCCGCGATGTCCGCCGCCTCGCCCAGCCGGCCGAGCGGGATCTGCCCGAGCAGCGTTTCCTGCTGACCCTCCTCCAGCGCGCCGGTCATGTCGGTGCGGATGAACCCGGGTGCGATGACGTTGACGGTGATGCCCCGGGAGCCGACCTCCCGCGCCAGTGATTTCGAGAAGCCGATGATGCCGGCTTTGGCGGCTGCATAGTTCGACTGTCCGGCGTTACCCATCACACCCACCACGGAGGCGATGCTGATGATGCGTCCCGCGCGCTTCTTCATCATGCCGCGCAGGCAGGCCTTGCTCATGCGATAGACCCCGGACAGGTTGGTCTGCAGAATCTCGTCCCACTCGTCCGGCTTCATCCGCAGCAGGAGATTGTCCCGGGTGATGCCGGCGTTGTTCACCAGGATGTCCGGCGGCACTTCCAGTCCGCCGGTCAGTGCCTCCACGGAAGCCGGGTCGGAGACGTCCAGCACGGCCCCCTCGCCCTGCCCGGCGAGCCGTTCGCCGATGGCCCGGGCGCCGGCCTCGGAAGTGGCGGTGCCGATCACCCGCGCGCCCGCGGCAGCCAGCCCGTCGGCAATGGCGGCGCCGATGCCCCGTGAGGCACCCGTCACCAGGGCCGTCTGCCCCTCCAGCAGGTCGGCAGCGAAAATTCCAGCCATCGGTTACTCCTCTTCTTCCAGCATTGCGTCCAGGGCCGCCGGCGTATCCAGGGCCGCATGGGGCAGCGAACGATCGATACGCCGGCCCAGCCCCGCCAGCACCTTGCCGGGACCGCATTCGACCACCCGGTCGGCGCCTTCGGCTGCGAAGCGCTGCACCGTCTCCACCCAGCGCACCGGGCTGTAGAGCTGGCGCACCAGCGCGTCGGCGATCGCCGCCGGATCGGACTCGACCGCCACGTCGACGTTGTTGACCACGGCCATCGCGGGCGGCCCGATCGACACGTCCTGCAGCGCCGCCCGAAGACGGTCGGCCGCCGGGCGCATCAGCCGGCAGTGCGACGGCACGCTGACCGGCAGCAGCATGGCCCGGCGCGCGCCGCTCTCCTTCGCCACCTCGATCGCGCGCTCCACGGCCGGCTTTTCGCCGGCGATGACGACCTGGCCGGGTGCGTTGTAGTTGACTGCCTCGACCACACCCGCTGACGCTGCCTGCTCACAGGCCGCGCGGACGGCGTCGTCGTCCAGCCCCAGTACGGCGGCCATGGCACCGGCCTCTTCCGCCACCGCCTCCTGCATGAATCGGGCCCGCTCCCCGACCAGCCGGACCGCCCCGGTGAACGACAGCGCGCCGGCCACGACCAGCGCCGTGTATTCGCCCAGAGAGTGGCCCGCGACCCACGCCGGCGCGGGTCCGCCCCGCTCCTGCCAGACGCGCCAGGCGGCCATGCCCGCCGTCAGCATCAGCGGCTGGGTGTTCACGGTCAGCCCCAGCTCCTCCTCCGGCCCTTCCCGCGACAGACTCCATAGATCACGCCCGAGTGCCTCGCCGGCCTCCTCGTAGGTCCGGCGCACGATCGGGAACGCCTCGGCGAGTTCCGTCTGCATGCCGAGAGACTGCGAGCCCTGGCCCGGAAACACGAATGCTGTCTTCACACGGTCCTCCCCTCTTTGCTGGCGCCGGCGGCGGGCGAGGCGTCTCCTCCCCGCTGCGGCTGGCCGGATTATAACGTCTGTGCGTTCGGTCTCCGGTGCGACCATCGCAGCGCGCCAAGCCCGGCGGCGACCCCGCCCAGGGCACCGTAACGATGGGCTTCCACCAGCACTGGTCCGCCGGCCGTCTGCTCGGCTCCCGGCAGGGGCCCGGCCAGCGCCTCCCAGATGAGCTTGCCCGCCAGCAGTGCCGCGAGTATCACCGCGGCAGGATCCCGGTCTCGCACGGCCGGTACGAGTCCTCCCGCCAGCAGTCCGTGCAGGACGCCGGACAGGCCGACGTACCAGGCTACGCCCGGCTGCAGCACATACAGCGCCGCGGCAATCGCCGCGGCGGAGGCCACGATGATCACCCACCAGAGCGCCGCGCCGTACTCGCGCCCGGTCAGCCAGCCCACCAGGGCAAGACCGGCCAGGTTCAGCAGCAGGTGGCCGGGGCCGAGATGAACCAGGTGCCCCGTTACGAGCCGCCACCATTCGCCGTCGGCTATGGCGGCCCGGCTGTAGCGCAACGCGGCCGCCCCGTCGTCCCCGGCCGCCGCCACCGCGAGTGCCGCGCACGCCAGCACGGCAAGAGGAACCTTCGCGCCGCCGAAGGAGTCCCACCAGCCGTCAGCGGAATTGCCGGTTCGTAACCCCATGTTTGCTACAA
>CAYQZN010000383.1:0-2653 GCA_964421805.1 uncultured Woeseiaceae bacterium | reverse complement strand
CAGGGATCAGCGGTCTTTTGGCATCAGCCAGGGTTCGTTGTGCACGCGCAGCGTCGCCTCCATGCGGTTCTGCACGTTCAGCTTGGTCAGGATCGACGAGACATGGTGCTCGATGGTGCGCTTCGAGCGCGAGAGCTCGTCCGAGATGTCCGCGTTGCTCGCACCCTGCACCATCAGCGCCAGGATGTCCTGCTCCCGGCGAGTCAGCCCCAGCGGGTGGTTGCGCGCGGCCTTGTAGGGGCCGCGCCGGGTGCGCGGCAGCCGGTTGGCAACGCCCAGGGCCGTCGCCACCCGGTTGGTCTTCGCGAGAGCGGCATTCGCCTCGATGCGGCGGAATAGCTTCGCCGCGCTGGCGAGAGCCTCGCCGGTCTTATCGCCCTCCACCTGCAGCCAGGCCAGGCCGGCGGAGTAGGGCGCGCCGAGGGCGAGCCACAGCTTCGCCGCGCCGACCGGATCGCCCGCGATCTCGGCGGCGTAGGGCGCCGGCGAGTCGGCGGTGAAGGCCTCCGGCGCCTCCATCCCGAACCGGCGCGCCCAGGCTGCCGCGTCGCCCGCGCTCCACTGGTTCATGCGCTCCGCGCCCATCGACCACAGTGCCTCCAGATGCGGCGTCGCCGCCTCCGGGTCGTCGCGCAGCCAGGCCGCCTCCACGAAACCGAGACGCACCGGGATCATGTACTGCAGCTCGTCGGTGGCGATCGCATCCTGCATCGCCCGGTCCAGCAGCTCGTCGGCGTCCGCCTCGCCCAGGCGCAGGCGGGCACGGGCGAGCACGATCAGTGCCGGGAGGCGCATCAGCAGCGTGAGCCGATCGAGGTTCTGCACGCCCTCGGCAATGGTCTCCGCGTCCCTGAGCCGGCCCTGCTCGAGGCGGAGCTGCGCCTGGCGTCCGACCAGGTAATGCGTCCAGGCGTCGAGGTCGTGCTGGGTGTCGAAGGCGATGCCCTCGGAGATGATCCGCTCGGCCAGGGTGAAGTCCCGAAAGTCCACGCCGTACTCGGCCAGGTTGGTATACACCCGCGCGGCATGCTCGTGCAGCCCGTGGCGAGACGCCAGCGCCAGGCTCTCCTGCAGCTGGGCGATGCCCTCCTTGTTGCCCCGGAATGCCCGGGCGGTACCCACGTTGTTCAGCGCGTGCACCTTCACCTCCACCGCATCCAGCTCTTCCGCCAGCTCGATGGCACGTTCGCCCCAGCGCACGGCCTCGTCCATGCGGTCGTTCAGCATGTGCAGCTGCGAGCGCAGGCTGTAGGCCATGGCCCGCTCGGCGGACGGCGGCGCGCTCTCCAGCACCCGGATGGCCTCGTCGGCGAAGCGGTCGGCCTCGCCGGCCTCGCCCCGGTACCAGTGCATGCGCGAGAGCCAGCGCAGGTTCTCGCCCACCTTGTCCATGCGGTCCAGGGCGCGCCACAGGGTGATGGCGTAACGGCGCGCCTCGATCACGTCGTCGTCGATCCCGAGCGCGAGCCCCGCCTCGTAGGCCCAGCCCTCGTACAGCGTGGCGGCCAGCTGCGGCGTGGCCTCGTCCACGAAGCGCAGCGCGGTGGCGAGATGCGCGGCGGCTTCCCGATGGCCTCCGACCTGTGCGGCCACCTCCGCCGCACGCGGCGCGAACTCGAGCACCTTCGCCGCATCCAGCGCGCCTGCCGCGTGGAAAACCAGCTGATCGAGGCTCGGCGGCACGGGCACCTCCAGGTAAGCGGCGAGGATGCGCCCGTGCGCCGCTTTCTGCCGGCTCGCGGACAGCCGTTCCAGCGTGGCGAGCCGGGCGAGCTCGTGGCGAAAGTGCAGAGCGCCGGCCTCCCCGTGCACCAGCAGATTGCGGCCGACGGCGGCCATGGCGAGGGTCTCGCCGGCCTCCCCGAACAGCGGCTCGAGCAGCGCCGCCGGGATGCCGCCGGGGATGAGGCTGACGGTCTCCAGGAACTCCCGCTCCGCCGGCGCCAGACGGTTCAGCCGGGCGTTGACGGCGTCGCGCACCGAGGCCGGGATCGCGCGCTCGCCCGGACTGCCGTAGGCGAGCAGCTCGGAGACGAAGAACGGATTGCCCTCGGTGATCTCGTGCAGCTCGTCGGCGCTGTAGCCGGAGTCGGCGCACAAGCGGCCGACGCCCTCCGGCGTCAGCGGTTGCAGGTCGATCCGCCAGGTGAACGCGGGCGGCAGCTCGCCGAGTACGTGGGTGAGCGGGTGGTCGTGGTCGATCTCGTCGTTGCGGTAGGTGACCACCAGCAGCGTGCGCATCATCGCCACGCGGCGGCCGAGGAACTTCAGGAAATCCAGCGTGGCGTGGTCCGCCCAGTGGGCGTCCTCGATGATGAGCACGCTGGTGGAAGGGTTCCGCTCCAGCTCCTCGACCACGGCCTGGAACAGCTGGATGGGCGGGGCGCCCTCGTCGAGCAGCGCGCGGATGCGGGAACCGAGTCCGAGGGCCATGTCGTGCAGCGGACCGAGGGGTCGGGGCGTGAACAGGGAGTCGCAGCCGCCCCAGACCACGTTGCAGTCCGGCTCGAGCCGCCGGCGCAGCTCCTCGGTGAGCGTGGTCTTGCCGATACCGGCCTCGCCGCCCACCAGGGCGATGGCGCCCTGGCCGCCGTCCGCGCGCTCCCTGAGCGCCACGAGTGTCGACAGCGGCTCTTCTCTCTCTACGAGCAAA
>CAYQZN010000382.1:0-2660 GCA_964421805.1 uncultured Woeseiaceae bacterium | reverse complement strand
ATCGCCTCCAGGGCCCGCGGCGCCAGCACGCGGATGCCGTTGCCGACGCGCTCGGCGTACGGCATCAGGCGCGACTCCTGCCACCACTGGTCCTGGGCGAAGCCGAGATAGCCGCCGGCGAGCGCCAGCACGCCGGCCAGCAGGGCGCCGCGGCCGAAGCCGAAGCCGAGGCCGAGGAAACGGTCCGTGCCGCTCAGGCCGCTCGCCTCCACCACCATCGAGATCAGCCAGCCCACCAGGCCGCCGATCAGCAGCACCGCGACGAAGATCAGGCCGCGGCCGATCCAGGCCTGCAGCCCCTCGGAGCCGATCCAGTCGCCGGCCACCGTCTCCACCACGCCCGCACCCAGCGGCGCGAGCTGGAAGGCGAGCCAGATGGCGACGACGAGGGAGAGGACGGAGACGGCCTCCTTGAAGAACCCGCGCCAGGCCCCGACGATCATGGAGATCAGGACCAGCACGGCGATGGCGATATCTGCGACCGGGACCATGGCGTGTGTTCGCTCAGTATCGTCAGTATGGGACGGGGACGGCGCTTTGCCGGGCGGCCGTCAGTTTATCAGACTGGCAATCGTCCTCACGACCGTCCTCACGGATGGCTGACGACCTGCCCTTTCTGCCCCGCTTTCGCGAGGGTCGCGGCCACTCTCTCCGCCTCGTCGCGGCTGCCCTGGGGCCCGACGCGCACCCGATGCAGCGTGCGCCCGCCGCTCTGCACCCGGCTGAGGAAAGCCGGGAAGCCCTGGTCGCGCAGATCGGCCGCCAGACCCTCCGCGTTCTCTTCGCTGGAGAAACTGCCGAGCTGCACCGCCCACAGCGATTCCGCCGCGGCGGGCGGCTGCGGCTGCGCCGGCGCGGCCGTGGACTCGGACTCGGACTCGGGCTCGGGCTCGGGCTCGGGCTGTGGCTCGGGCTCAGGTTCGGGCCGACGGGCCGCCTGCGATGCCGCATCGGGCGTCGACTGCTGCGCGGCACCGGCGGGCTCGGCGTCAGCCGCGGCCTCCGCGGTCCCGCTGCCGCTCGCCGGCGCCGGCAGCCTCTGCGTGGCGGGCGGCGGGTCGGTGATCTTCTCCCCGGCTTCCTCGCCGCGGGCGGTCTCGGACCGGGGGTCGAGCACGATGCGGCGGGTGCGGGTGGGCTGGCCCTCCTGGCCCGGCAGATCCACGCTCTGACGGACCGTCCCGGTCTGTTCTTCCGGGCCGTCCAGGAAAACCGGGATGACGAGCCAGGCGACGGCGACGAGCACGATGGCCCCGGTCAGGCGTTCTTTGGTCGATCGATCCATGGCGACAGGCAGCTATACCCCGTTTCGTGATTCCATCAGCGCCGATTCTCCCGCACGGATTGCCGGGTCGGATCACCCGGCGGTTGCGGTCGCTGTTCCCGCTCCGGCGGCGAGTATAGCCGAAGCGCTTCGAGAGCCGGACCGACGACGTAGAACGAACCCGCCGCCACCACCCGGTCGGCCGGGCCGGCGAGCGCCTGCGCCGTTGCCACCGCCGAGGCCACCGAGGGCTCGATGCGGCAGGGCCGGCCGGTGGCGTTCGCGATGGTGGCCGCGAGCGCGGTCACCGGGGTGCCGCGGGGCGAGTCCAGCGGCACCGCCAGCCACTCGTCGACCACGCCGTCCAGGGCCGTGGCGAACTCCGCCGCATCCTTGTCCGCCAGCAAGCCGACCAGCGCGAGGGTGGTCCCGGCGGCCGGCTCGGCGGCCAGACGCTCGGCGAGTGCCCGGGCGGCGGCGCCGTTGTGGGCCACGTCGAGCCACCAGTCCGCGCCGGCCTGCAGCCGTTGCTGGCGTCCCGCGGGCCCCGGCAGCGCCAGCGCCCTTGCGACGGCCTCCGGCTGCAGCCAGGCGTCCAGATCGAGCGCCTCCAGCAGCGCGAGTACCGCGGCGGCATTCTCGATCTGCTCCGGCCCGCCGAAGACCGGCCGCGGCAGGTCGGCCAGCGTCGTGCGGCGCCCTTCCCAGCCCCAGCGCTGCGCAGGGGTCTGACCCGGCAAGCCGCCATCCGGAGTCACGGCGCGGAAATCCCGGCCCGCCAGCCGCAGGTCGGCGCCGACCGCCGCGGCATGCCCGGCCACCGAGGCCGGCGGCTGCCGGCCGCCGAAGACGGCGGGACGGCCGTGGCGCATGATGCCCGCCTTCTCCCGGCCGATGGACTCGACGTCGCTGCCCAGCCACTCCTCGTGATCCAGGGAGACGCTGGTGATGATCACGCCGTCGGCGTCCACGGCGTTGGTGGCATCCAGCCGTCCGCCCAGGCCCACCTCCAGCAGCACGCAGTCCGTGCCGGCGGCCTCGAAGGCGGCCAGCGCCGCCAGCGTGCCGTATTCGAAATAAGTCAGCGGCAGCTCGCCGCGGGCGGCTTCCACCCGCCGGAAGGCCGCGATGATCTCGCCGTCGTCCGCCTCGCGGCCGTCCAGGCGGATGCGTTCGTTGTAGCGCACCAGGTGAGGCGAGGTATAGACGCCGGGCCGGCGGCCGGCCTGCCTGGCGAGGTGCTCCAGCAGGGCCACGGCCGAACCCTTGCCGTTGGTGCCGCCGACGGTGATCACCAGCGGCGGCCGGGCGAGCCCCATGTCGCCGAGCACCCGGGCCACGCGCTCCAGGCCGAGCTCGATCTCGGCGGCGCTGAGCCCGGACTGCCAGTCCAGCC
>CAYQZN010000381.1:0-2672 GCA_964421805.1 uncultured Woeseiaceae bacterium | reverse complement strand
TGCAGGTAGGCGTACTCCGCGTCGGCACGGATGATGTCGACCGAGCGAATGCGCAGGCGGCTGTCCTCATCCACGAACAGCAGCTGATTGTTCGCTCGCAGCGCCCGCCGGGGCACGCGGATGATGTCGTCCATGGTGACGCCGTCGATCTCCGCCGCCACGAATGTGCCCATGGGCAGCGGCGTGCGCGCGTCGTTGCCGGCCTCCAGGCCGTAGGGATCCTGAATCCGGGCCACGGCGTAGGTCACCCGGTTGGTCTCGTCCACCACGCCCTCGGTGCGCACGATGCGCGCCTGCCAGGTGCCCGCCCGGCCCTCGCGCACGGCGCTCAGCCGCACGGGCGGGCCCTCGACCGCGCCGCCTTCGGTAAGCTCTCCGGGCTCGGGCAGGTCCACGAACGCCAGATCCTGGTCGGTGAGCGGCAGGCGTATCTCCGCGTAATCCGTAGCGAAGGTGACGGCCAGGCGCGTGCCAGGGTTCACGTACTGACCGAGGTCGGCCTCCTTCGCCCGCACCATGCCGTCGTAGGGCAGCGTGATGCGGGTGCGCTCCAGGTCCCGCTTCGCCCGGGTCAGCTCTGCCCGGGCGGTGGCCAGCGCGGCCGCCGCAGAGGCGAGGTCCGCCTCGGCCCGGTATCCGCTCAGCCGCAGCTTCTTCGACCCTTCGTACTCGATCTCACGCTGCTTCAGCAGCGCTTCCGCCTGCTCCACGGCCACCCGGTAGTTGGTCGGGTCGATGCGCAGCAGCGCCTCGCCCTTCTCGAAGACGCCGCCGGCGACGAACTTCGGCGAGATCCAGACGATGGGGCCGGACACCTCGGCGCTCAGCACCGTCTCCGTGCGCGGCCGGACGGTGCCCTGGGTGGTGACGCGGAAGTCCACCACGGTCTCCTCCAGCGGCATCACTTCCACCAGCGGATCGATCTCCGCGACCTCCCGGGTCTGCGGCGGCGGCTTCATACGGGACATGAACATCGTGCCGCCCACCGCCGTGGCGAGGATGGCGATGATTACAGTAAAGCGGAGTATCTTTCGTTTCATTGGTAACCGTCGTTTCGCGGGTTCCACGGGTGCATCGGCGATCATGCTCGCAAAGATCGTCGGACATGGTGTTATAGTCAACTATATCACCAAATCAGTCAAGGCCCCTCGCGCATCCGGCCGGGAATTCGATGCCGGCGGAGGCGAATCGTTCATTACATCGCGTCCGGGGCCGGCGGGGGAATCCGGGCAGCCCGCAAGACGGCCCGGCCGCAGCGCGCCATAATTGGGGCCATTCGGTAGAAATCCAGAGCCGGCGGTCACGCCGGCAGGAGGGGAGCACATGCACCGCTACCAGGCAGACGTCATCGTGATCGGCGGCGGCATCGCGGGCATCGCCGCGGCGTGGGAGGCACTGGAACGTGGCCGGCGCGTGCTGATCCTGGACCGGGATGCGGAGGAGAACTTCGGCGGCCTGGCGAAGGAGAGTTTCGGCGGCATCTGGTTCGCCGACTCGCCCCTGCAGCGCAAGCACCGCATCCGCGACAGCCAGGCCCTCGGTCTGGACGACTGGCTGGCATTCGGCGAATTGGGCACCGACGATCACTGGCCCCGCGCCTGGGCCGAGGCCTACGTGGAACGCTCGGTGCCCGACGTCTACGAGTGGCTCACCGGCCTGGGCGTCGATTTCATGCCGATGCCGCTGTGGGTGGAACGCGGTCTGTATGTGCCGGGCAACTCGGTGCCCCGCTGGCACATCGTCTGGGGGACCGGCTACGAACTCGCCGTAGTGCTGGCGCAACGCTTGCTGGACCACCCGCGCAAGGAACTCCTGGAGTGCCGGTTCGGCCATCGGGTGGGTACCCTGACGACTCACGAAGAGCGCATCACCGGCTGCCGCGGCCGCACGGAGGATGGCGGTGAGGCGTTCGAGGCCACGGCGGAGTCCGTGATCATCGCGGCCGGCGGCATCAACGGCGACCTGGAACGGGTACGCCAGAACTGGCACACGGACTGGAGCGACCCGCCCGAGGTCCTTCTGAACGGTTCCCACAAGTACGCCGACGGCATGCTGCACGATGCGGCCGCCGCCCACGGCGCGGCCATCACCCACCTGGACTGGCAGTGGAACTATGCGGCCGGCATCCCGCACTGGAAGCCACGCAAGCCCCACCACGGCCTGTCGCTGGTGCCGCCGAAATCCGCCCTGTGGCTGAATTGGCGCGGCGAGCGCATCGGTCCGCAGCCGCTGGTGACCGGCTACGACACCCACGACCTCGTCGCGCAGATCTGCCGCCAGGAGCGGGCCTACTCGTGGCAGCTCCTGAACCGGAAGATCGCGCTGAAGGAGCTGGCCATCTCGGGTGCCGAGTTCAATCCGTCGTTCCGCGAGAAAAAGCGGCTCGCCGTGGCCCGCGATCTGCTGCGGGGCAACCGCTGGCTGTTCGACGAGCTGGCCGCCAACTCACCGGACTTCCTCGTCGCCGACACGCTCGAGGAGCTGGTGGCGCAGATGAACGATCTGGTCGGCGACGGCTCGGTGGAACTCGATGCGGTCGCGGACGCGGTGACCCGTTACGACCGCCTGATCGACCTCGGGCCGCGCTTCCACAACGACGATCAGCTGCGCCGCATCGCCTTCGCCCGCCGCTGGACCGGCGACCGGCTGCGCACCTGCAACGCGCAGAAGAT
>CAYQZN010000380.1:0-2680 GCA_964421805.1 uncultured Woeseiaceae bacterium | reverse complement strand
GGCAGTCGTCGTGGCAGCCGTCGTGGCAGCCAGGCCGGCCATGGCCGACAAGGCGAGGAGAAACAGCGGAAGAGCGCGCAGGCGGTGCATGCTGAGAACATACTCAGCGGCCCGGGCGGAGGCAAGGCGAAAAAAAGGCCGGCCCGCAGCTCTTGCGGGCCGGCCTCGTTGGCCTCGTTGCGATGGAGGCACCTAGCGTATCTGCAACAGCAGCACGCGCTCGCCGCGGATGACCTTCAGGAACAGAATCCGGTTGTCGCCGACCGCCTCGCGCAGTTCCGTCATGTTGGTGATGGGGCTGCGGTTGACTTCGACGATCACGTCGCCGGGCCTGAGACCGCGCTGGGCGGCCGGGCTGCCGGCCTCGACGGAGACCACTTCCACGCCGTCGGCGTCCGGCCCCGTGGCAGGCGCGAACTCCGCGCCCTCGAGGCCGGGATGCAGGTCGACGCCGGCACTGCTCGTCATGGCGTTGCGGTCGTCCAGGATGGCGGACACGGTCCTCTCCCGGCCGTCGCGCAGCAGCCGGATGTCCACCTCGTCGCCGGCGCGGAGCAGGCCAATGGTATTGCGCAGCTCCGTGCCGCTTGCGATCGGCTCCCCGTTCGCCTCGACGATGATGTCGTCCACCTGGATGCCGGCCTGTTCGGCGGCGGAGCCGGGGTTCACGGACTGGACCAGCGCGCCGCGGACCTCGTCGAGGCCCAGCGCGTCGGCGGTGTCCTCGTCGACGGTGCTGATCTGCACGCCCAGCAGGCCGCGCCGCACCTCGCCGTATTCCAGGATCTGGCGCATGATCGCGTTGGCCATATTGGAGGGCACCGCGAAGCCGATGCCGACGTTGCCGCCGGAGCGGGAGATGATCGCCGAATTGATGCCCACCAGCTCGCCGCGCAGGCTCACGAGCGCGCCGCCGGAGTTGCCCGGGTTGATCGAGGCATCCGTCTGGATGAAGTCCTCGTAGCCGTCCGGATTGAGCCCGAAGCGTCCGAGCGCGCTGACGATGCCCGACGTCACCGTGTGCTGCAGCCCGAACGGATTGCCGATGGCGATGACGAAGTCGCCGACCTCGAGGACGTCGGAATCGCCGATGGGCAGCTCCACGAGCCCGTCTTCTTCGACCTTCAGGATAGCGATGTCCGTGCCCGGGTCGGAGCCGATGATCTCGGCGTCCAGCGTGCGATCGTTGAACAGCGTGATCTCGATCTCTTCCGCACCGTCCACCACGTGGTGGTTCGTGATGATGTAGCCGTTGTCCGCATCCACGATCACGCCGGAGCCGGCGCTCTGCATGCGACGCTCACGCGGCTCCTGTTCTGGCACCCCGAAGAAGCGGCGGAACGGGTCGTTGTCGTGGAACGGCGTGCGCATCTCGACAGTGGCGCTGACGCGGATATTCACCACGGCGGGAGAGACACGCTGGACGAGGGGTGCGAGGCTCGGCACCTTCTCGTCATCCACGAGCTGGGGCAGGGCGGCCCAGCCGGGGCCTGCCAGGCCGACCGCCAGGATGAGGGTTGCCAGGACGCTACGTCTTGTCATGCGATGAGTTCCTCTGTGCGAAATGGAGGTTGCCGAACGGCAAAGCCAGCGCGGGTCGGGCCGTTTCCTGTCATTTTCAGCCCGACCTCATGAATCCATCATGAACGCTCGTGATGGGAGCCGTCCAGCAAAGACAACGGCGGAGTCCGGTTGGTTCCGGACTCCGCCGTCGGTGACATGCCCGTCGGGCAGTACCGTGCCCTGCCCGACACCGGGCTCATTCGACGGTGACGTCGATGCGGCGCGGCATTACCTTGGGCTGTTTCGGGATGCTGATCTCGAGCACGCCGTGGGAGCTCTTCGCGGTGATGCTCTCGGCATCCGCGGTCTCCGGCAGCGTGAAGCGGCGGAAGAAGCTGCCGCTGACCCGCTCGACGCGGCGATAACCGTTCGTCTCGTCCCGGTCGCTGAAGTCCCGCTTGCCGCTCAGTGTGAGCACGCCGTTCTCCATGCTCACCTCGATGTCCCCGGGATCGACACCCGGTACGTCGGCGGTGAGGACGAAACGGTCGGTCTCCTCGCTGATGTCGACGGCGGGGATCCAGTCGGCGACGGCGGACGAACTCTCGGGGTCCGCCGGCACGCGGCCGGCCATCAGTTTGTCGAGATCACGGTGGAGCCGGTTCACCAGGCTCCAGGGTTCGTAGGTTACAAGGCTCATAATGGACCTCCTCGTTGCTGTTCGGGCACTTTGCCCGCTCCTGTTCGATGAGGCCGAAATGCGGCCCGTGCTGCCGTTTTCAAGTGGTCCCGACGGCCGGAAAGCCGCCTGCACAGGGGTTTTGCGTGCTCTCGCCGTCCGCACAAGATATTGTGTCACTGATATGACACCCCGGCGTGCAGAAAATACCCGGATTTTAAACCGATTTTTCCGGTAGATTGCCTAAACTATTGATTATATTAAATTTATACTGGCCAAAAAGTTTCCGCTTTTCCCTTGACAGCGGCCCCTCACGGTCCTAATCTAACGACTCGCAGGCACAACATCTTGTGTCTCGCAAAACAAGCATAAACCTTGCTTCAGGGCAGGTGTCCGGCTCACTCGCGTCGGATACCGGGGGTTCTTATGCGGTGTTCTGGCCACCGCATTTGACAGAATATACCGCCGTTCAGGCACTTGGCCGACGGCCCGGCTTTT
>CAYQZN010000379.1:0-2680 GCA_964421805.1 uncultured Woeseiaceae bacterium | reverse complement strand
GACGTCGTCAGCATGCTCGTCATGGCGCTGCATACGGCTTATCTCGCGGCTCTTGCTTTTGGGATTATGGAGGCGCGCCATCAAATGCTCCTTGCGTTGGCAGCGTACGCGGCTTATGTCGTCAACGCAACGCAGTTCCTGCTGAAGCTGCGCTCCGCACGCCTCGAGCAATCGGCGCCGCAAACGGGCCCGCAGCGCGGCGCGGCAGCGGGGTATGCGGTCGAATGAACGGGAGCGCCGCAGCCACCAGCCTCCCCGGCGGCTGTTCCGAGCGGCCGGTGCTCCGCGAACGGGGCCAGCGCGAGGTCTTCTGCGGCCTCACGGGCATAGTGTGGCTGCACCGCAAGATTCAGGACGCCTTCTTCCTGGTGGTTGGCTCGCGTACCTGCGCACATCTTATACAGTCCGCCGCCGGGGTCATGATCTTCGCCGAGCCGCGCTTCGCCACGGCCATCCTCGAAGAGCGTGACCTGGCGGGCCTGGCCGACTGCAACGACGAGCTCGATCGCATCGCCGCCCAGCTGCTGGAACGGCGGCCCGAGATCCGCACCCTGTTCCTGGTGGGCTCCTGCCCCTCGGAGGTGATCAAGCTGGACCTCGCCAAGGCGGCCGAGCGCCTCTCCCACGCCCATCGGGGCCGGGTCCGCGTGCTCAACTACTCCGGCAGCGGCATCGAGACCACCTTCACCCAGGGCGAGGACAATTGTCTGCAGGCGCTCGTACCGGAACTGCCGGCACTGCCGGCAGGCGAACGCTCACTGCTGGTGGTGGGAACACTGGCCGACGTGGTCGAGGACCAGTTCGTCCGGCTGTTCCGCGATATCGGCATCGGCGATGCGGATTTTCTGCCGCCGCGGACCGCGGCGGAGCTGCCGCCGGTGGGTCCCGGCACCGACGTGCTGCTGGCCCAGCCGTTCCTCGGCGAGACGGCGAGGGCGCTGGCCGCGCGGGGCGCGAGACTGATCGATGCACCCTATCCCTTCGGCGTGGAAGGTACGCTGGCCTGGCTCGAGGCGGCGGCCGCCGCCAGAGACATCCCGGCCGATCGGGTCCGCGAGGCCACCGACGCGCCGGCTTCGCGCGCGCGCCGGGCCCTGGCGCGCTATCGGGACAAGCTGTCCGGGCGGCGCATCACTTTCCTGCCGGATTCCCAGCTCGAGATCCCGCTGGCCCGCTTCCTGCACGAGGAATGCGGCATGGAGCTGGTCGAGGTGGGCACGCCCTACCTGGACCGCCAGGTGGTGACGGCGGAGCTGGAGCGCCTGCCGCGGGACGTGCGGCTGTCGGAGGGCCAGCACGTCGAACGACAGCTGGACCGGGTGCGCGAAGACGCGCCCGACCTCACGGTCTGCGGCCTCGGGCTCGCGAATCCGCTCGAGGCAGAGGGCTTGCGCACGAAGTGGTCAATCGAGCTCGTCTTCACGCCGGTCCATGGCTTCGAGCAGGCGGCGGATCTCGCCGAGCTGTTCGCCCGCCCGCTGAACCGTATGGAAAGGCTGGCGGTGTGACATGCAGCTGACCCTCTGGACATACGAAGGTCCGCCCCACGTGGGGGCCATGCGCATCGCCACTTCGATGGAGGGTGTGCATTACGTGCTGCACGCGCCCCAGGGCGATACCTACGCAGACCTGCTGTTCACCATGATCGAGCGGCGCCCGACTCGCCCGTCGGTGACCTACACCACCTTCCAGGCCCGCGACCTGGGTGCCGATACCGCGGGCCTCGTGAAGCAGACGCTCAGGGACGCTTATGACCGTTTCCGTCCCCGGGCGATGCTGGTGGGCGAGTCGTGCACCGCCGAGCTGATCCAGGATCAGCCCGGCTCGCTGGCCGAGAGCATGGACTTTCCCGTGCCGATCGTGCCGCTGGAGCTGCCGTCCTACTCCCGCAAGGAGAACTGGGGCGCCAGCGAGACGTTCTATCATCTGGTGCGCACCCTGCTCACCAGCCGGATACCGGCGCCGGGCAGCGAGCCTGCGCCCCGGCCCGCCGAGCGGCGCCCGGCGGCGAACCTGCTCGGCCCGTCGGCGCTCGGCTTCCGCTGCCGCGACGACGTGCGCGAGATCACGGGCCTGCTCGAGAGCCTCGGCGTGGACGTCAACGTGGTGGCGCCGGAGGGCGCGACGCCGGAAGACCTCCAGCGCATCCCGGACGCGGACTTCAACGTCTGCCTGTATCCGGAGATCGCGCACACCACCTGCGCCTGGCTGGAGCGCATGTTCCGCCAGCCGTTCGTGAAGACGGTGCCCATCGGCGTGGGCGCCACCCGGGACTTCATCGCCGAGGTCGGCGAACTGGCAGGCCTCGACGTCAGTGGCGCGCTGGCTGCCTCCGCCTCGCGCCTGCCCTGGTATTCGCGTTCCGTCGACAGCACCTATCTCACCGGCAAGCGGGTGTTCATCTTCGCCGACGCCACCCATGCGGTGGCGGCCGCCCGCGTCGCCCGGGAGGAGATGGGCTTCGACGTCGTCGGTCTCGGCACCTACAGCCGGGAATTCGCCCGCGAGGTGCGCCAGGCCGCGAAGGAATACGGCGTCGAGCCGCTGATCACCGACGACTACCTGGAAGTGGAGGCGAGGGTGGCCGAACTCGAGCCGGAACTCGTGCTCGGCACCCAGATGGAGCGCCACATCGCCAAGCGCCTCGGCATCGGCTGCGCCGTCATCTCCTCGCCGGTGC
>CAYQZN010000378.1:0-2704 GCA_964421805.1 uncultured Woeseiaceae bacterium | reverse complement strand
CGCCGTCGCTGTTCCTCGCCGGCATGGCGGGTTCGCGGCTGCCCATCGCCACCTCTCACGGCGAGGGCAGGGCGGCATTCGACAGCGAGGCGGATCTCCGCGCCTGCGAAGAGGCGGGCCTGGTCGCCGTGCGCTACGTGGACAATCTGGGCGAGCCCACGGAGGTTTATCCGGCGAATCCCAACGGCTCGCCCGGGGGCATCTGCGCGCTCAGCACCGGGGACGGCCGCGCCACCGTCATCATGCCCCATCCGGAGCGGGTGGCCCGCAGCGTGCAGAATTCCTGGCATCCCGCAGACTGGGGCGAGGACGGCGGCTGGCTCAGGATGTTCCGCAACGCCCGGGTGGCCGTGGGCTGAGCTGCGGCGGCAGCGGAGCGGCCCGGCCGGACCGGATCAGCCGAGATCAGCCGAGATCAGCCGATGTCGCGCTCGTCCGGTGTCTCGCGGACGAACAGCTGGCGTACCTTCAGCGCGCGGGTGAGTTTGGAGCGGCGCACGAACAGCTGGTAGAGCATGTCCTTCGCCAGTTCCAGCAGCACGCCCGCCTCGGCGCGGCCGAGCCCGGGCAGCGGCGCGTTCTCGGGCGAGCCGTCGAACAGCGTCCGCCGCGCCGGCTGGAAGATCTCGTCGTCCAGCCCCGCCAGCTTCTTCGCCGACATGACGATGTCGAAGGCGGCCAGTTTGCCGCCGTCGCCGGCGGCGGCGAATGCGCTCTCCGCCGTGCGCCGGCACATCGAGGCGAAGGCGTTCAGGTGGCCGTCCGAGTAGCAGCCCAGCGCCTCGCGGAACAGGCCCTGGGTTTCCTCGGGCAGGTAGTTGAAGGGGAACTTCTCCTTCGGCCGCTCCAGCTCCGCGAAATTGCTGTAGAGCTCCACTCGCTGGCCGGCGTATTCCCGCACCGAGAAGCGCAGGAATACCGGTGCGGCGCAGGAGTCGCACTGGAACACGAGCCCCACCCGGGTGGGCCGGGTGCGCAGCAGCTGGTCCACCTCGGGCACCGACTGTGGCGTCATGTGCGCGTACACGTCGCAGTAGGGGCACTCCAGTGCGAAGTGGCCCGCGTCTGCCGTGTGCAGCCCCTGTTCGGCGTCCAGGTAGAAACTCATGCCGTCCCCCTCAGGCGCTCAGCCTCCGGTAGCGTATGCGTTGCGGCCGTTCCGCGCGGTCGCCGAAGCGCCGCCTGCGGTCTTCTTCGTATTCCTGATAGTTGCCGGCGAACCAGGTCACCTGGCTCTCGCCCTCGTAGGCGAGGATGTGGGTGGCGATGCGGTCCAGGAACCAGCGGTCGTGCGAGATCACGATGGCCGAGCCCGGGAACTCCAGCAGCGCCTGCTCGAGCGCGCGCAGCGTCTCCACGTCGAGGTCGTTGGTGGGCTCGTCGAGCAGCAGCAGATTGCCGCCGTCGCGCAGCACCTTGGCGAGATGCACCCGGTTGCGTTCGCCGCCGGAGAGCAGCCCGATCTTCTTCTGCTGGTCGGCGCCGCGGAAGTTGAACCGGCCGACGTAGGCCCGGGACGGGGTCTCGTAGTTGCCCACCCTGAGGATGTCCTGGCCCTCGGAGATCTCCTCCCAGACCGTGTTGTCGTCGTTCAGGCTCTGGCGTGACTGGTCCACGTAGGCGAGTTTCACCGTGTCGCCCAGGCGTATGGCGCCGGCGTCCGGGTCTTCCGCTCCGGTGACCATGCGCAGCAGCGTGGTCTTGCCCGCGCCGTTCGGGCCGATGACGCCCGCGATGCCGCCGGGCGGCAGGCTGAAGGAGAGCTCCTCCATCAGCAGCTTCTCGCCGTAGCCCTTGGTGACGCCGTCGAGTTCCAGCACCACGTCGCCCAGGCGCGGGCCGGGCGGGATGTAGATCTCGTTGGTCTCGTTGCGGCTCTGGTAGTCCCGCGAGGAGAGCTCCTCGAAGCGGCGCAGCCGGGCCTTGGCCTTGGCCTGGCGGCCCTTCGGGTTCTGCCGCACCCACTCGAGCTCGGCCTGCATGGCCTTGCGCCGGGCCTGCTCGGTCTTCTCCTCCTGGGCCAGGCGCAGTTCCTTCTGCTCCAGCCAGGACGAGTAGTTGCCCTGCCAGGGGATGCCGTGGCCCCGGTCCAGCTCCAGAATCCAGCCGGCTACGTTGTCCAGGAAGTAGCGGTCGTGGGTCACGGCGATCACGGTGCCCGGATACTCCTCCAGGAAGTGCTCCAGCCAGGCCACGGATTCCGCGTCCAGGTGGTTGGTGGGCTCGTCCAGCAGCAGCATGTCGGGCTTGGACAGCAGCAGGCGGCACAGCGCCACGCGGCGGCGCTCGCCGCCGGAGAGCTTCGTCACGTCCGCATCCCATTCGGGCAGGCGCAGCGCGTCGGCGGCCACCTCGAGCTGGCGCTCCAGCTCCCAGGCGTTGGCTGCGTCGATGGCGTCCTGCAGCTGGCCCTGCTCCTCGAGCAGCGCGTTCATCTCGTCGTCGTCCATGGGCTCGGCGAACTTCATGCTGATCTCGTTGAAACGCTCGATCAGCGCCTTGGTCTCCGCCACGCCTTCCTCGACATTGCCGCGCACGTCCTTGTCCGGGTCCAGTTCCGGCTCCTGGGGCAGGTAGCCGATATTGATGCCCGGTTGCGGCCGTGCCTCGCCCTCGAATTCCTTGTCGAGCCCTGCCATGATGCGCAGGAGGGTGGACTTGCCGGCGCCGTTCAGCCCCAGCACGCCGATCTTGGCGCCGGGGA
>CAYQZN010000377.1:0-2712 GCA_964421805.1 uncultured Woeseiaceae bacterium | reverse complement strand
GTCGGAGAGGCTATAGTCGGCCAGGCATTTGTCGGCGAGGCGGCTGCGGCGGGTGTCGAGGGAGCCGTCGCGTCCGCAGGCGCGCAGCTGCCGGCGGACCTGCTTCCCGACCTCGAACTGGAATTTCCGGCCGCACCGCTGGAACTTCGAGCCGAGCGAGCGAGCCTGATAACGCCGCTGCTGGACGGTTCCGCCGCCACCGCTGACGCAGCCGCATTGTTCGGCGGCGGCATCGGCCCGGGGTCGGCGGGCGCACCGCATGGCCCGTTACATTTCGCGCTCGCCGATCCGTCGAGCGCACTGCCCCCCGGCGCCCGGGTGACGGAATGGAGCGGCGCATTGGCGGCGGGCTCTGCCCGCTGGTCCGCTCTGGGACTGCAGGGGCCGCCCGCTGCGGAGGCCGGCGCCGATAGCGATAGCGCGGCCGGAGCGCGGACTGCTGCGGAGGCCCTGTCAGCCGGCCTGGCGGCCCGCAACGGCCAGCCGCCGGGATTGCCGGCGACACCGCCGCCGAGCGGTGCGAACGGGTTGGCGGGTCAGGCGCCCGCGCCGGGACTGCAGCCCGCTCCTCCGGGTATCGAGGCCATGGCCGGTCTCCGTCAGGCCATGGCGGATCTGGCCCGTGACGGGGGCGGCTCCCCCGGCGACCGGGGCCGCCCGGCTGCCGAGGCCCTGACCCGCACGGACGGCGCAGGATTCCTCTCCGCCCTGGGCCTGACGACAGCATCCCAGGTTTCGGCGGCCGACCGCCCGGCGTTCATGCTGCCGTCGCCGCCGGGGACGCCGGAGTTCGCCGACCAGGTGGCAGAGCGCGTGGTCTGGATGGCCGGCCAGAAGCTGGACCGGGCCCAGATCAGGCTCAACCCGGCCCATCTCGGCCCGATCTCCGTCGACGTCAGCGTTGGCGAGGACGGGGCGAATATCACGTTCACCGCCCAGCACGCGGTGACCCGGGAGGCCCTGGAGCAGGCGCTGCCGCGGCTGCGCGAGATGTTCAGCGGCTCGGGCCTGGCCCTGGCCGGTGCCGACGTCTCTGGCCAGGGCCCGGACACGCACCGGGGCGGTGACGACGCGGGCGCCGCGGCCGGCGGCGAGACGCCGCGGGGCGCCGGCCTGAGCGGCGCCGCGGATGCCGAGGCGGTGGCGGAGACGCCGGTGCGCTCCGGCCCCGCCGGCCGCGGGCTGATCGACACCTATGTCTGACGAGCGACGCTGGATCGTTGACGCCGGCGCCAATTTCCCGGCGACGGAAATCCGACATGCCGGCAATTAAAGATAATAAAAACAGTAGGTTAAAAAACTAAAACCGGTTGGCATGGGCCTTGCATCCACTCCTGTGGTTTCTACAGGAGTGATGTCGATGGCAGACGAACAGAACGAGACCCCCGACGGCGAAGAGGCCGCGCCCAAGGGCAAGGGGTCGAAGCTGTTGATTATCGGCGGCGCCGTCGCGCTGCTGGTGCTGGGACTCGCCGTCGGCGGTTTCATGTCCGGCCTGTTCTCGTCGGAGGAAGCCGCCGAAGCCGGCGATGAGACCGCCGAGGCCGCGCAGGACGAGGGTCCGGCCCTCTACGTGGGCGTGCATCCCCCGCTCACCGTCAACTTCGGCGGCGAAGTCGGCCAGCGCCATTTCATGCAGGTCAGCCTGGAGTTCATGGCGCGCGAGCAGCGCATCGTCGATGCGTTCAAGGAACACGACGCAGTCATCCGCAATAACCTCCTGCTGCTGCTCGGCGGCTACGACTACGAGACGGCGACCACCCGGGCCGGCAAGGAGCGGATGCTGGACGAGGTCCTGGCCGAGGTGCAGGGCATCCTCAGTGAGCGTATCGGCGAGCCCGGCGTGCGGGAAGTCTACTTCACGACGCTGGTGGTGCAGTAAGCCGATGAGCGAGAAGGTACTCAGCCAGGACGAGATGGACGCCCTCATGGACGGGGTGTCCTCCGGCAAGGTCGAGGTCCAGACGGACACCGGCACGCTGGACGCGGAGGTCTACGACTACGAGATCCCCGCCCGCAACCAGATCCGCCGCGGCAGCCTGCCCCGGCTGGATCATCTCAATCGTCAGCTCGCCCGCCGCATGGAGCGCACCCTGATGCGCCAGCTGCGGGTGGAGACCCGGGTGGTGACGCGGACCATCGAGACGCTGCGCTTCGAGACCGTCTGCGACGGCTTCCCGACCCCGCCGCTGCTGATGCTGCTGGCCATGAAGCCGCTGTCCGGTCCGGCGCTGATGTTCCTCGACCCGCCGCTGATCAACGCGCTGGTGGACCGCTACTTCGGCGGCGCCAACGGCAACGAGTGCCGGAGCGACCGCGAGGGCTACACGCCGGGCGAGGTGCGCATCAGCGAGATCGTCATGAGCCGCTTCCTGGAGAACATGAAAGAGGTGTGGCGGCCGGTGCTCGAGTTCGAGCCCGAGATCGTGCAGACCGAATCGGATCTGCAGCAGCTGCAGGTCGCGGCGCCGAACGATCCGGTGGTGAAATGCGAGTTCGGCGTGGAGCCGGGCGAGTCCAGCGGCCGCATCCAGCTCATCCTGCCGCTCGAGACCATCCTGCCCGTCTTCGACAGTCTGGATGGCGCCGAGCGCTCCGGCGGCGACTCCCAGGACGAGGTCTGGGCCGGCATGCTGCGGGAGCATGTCCTCGCCTCCGTCGTGGAACTGACCACCGGCATCGGCGACAACGAACTCTCGCTGGGCGACGTGG
>CAYQZN010000376.1:0-2721 GCA_964421805.1 uncultured Woeseiaceae bacterium | reverse complement strand
ACCTTGGAGAGCACGTGCTTCGGCACGTTCTCCACCCGGGCGAAGCAGTCCACCACCGGGTCCGCGCCCTCGCGGCGCTGGTTGCCGAAGGCGAGGCCCAGGCTGCAGTTCGCCACCACTGCCGTGGTGGTGCCGTGGCGCACCGCCTCGGGCAGGCCGGGGGCGATCTCCACTTCGAGGTCGAAGTGGGTGTGGATGTCCAGCAGACCGGGCATCAGCCACTTGCCATCGGCGTCGATCACCTCGGCCGCGCCGGACTCGGGCAGCCCGACGCCCCGGGCCGCGATCCGGCCGTCGCGCACGGCGACGTCCTCCACCCGCGGCGGCTCGCCCGAGCCGTCGAATACCCTGGCTCCCCGGATCAGCAGATCCCAGAACTTGTCGGTCACGGGCGATTCCTCCCCCTCTGCAGGCAATGGTCGCTCATCAGGCATTCTCTCCGCCGGGGAAGTGCGCATCAAGAAACGCCCGGTAGTGGGCCAGCACCTCCTCCGGCGCCTCCACCTGGGGGTAGTGGCCGATCCGCGGCAGCTCGACGATGTCCCGCTGGCTGACGAGTTCCCGATAGCGGGCCACCATGTGGGCGCCGGACACCGGGTCCATGGAGCCGTTGATCAGCTGGATCGGGACCGCGGCCGCCCGCAGGGCCTGCACCCAGCGCTCCCGGTGGCGGCGGCGGTCGCGAATGTAGCGAATGAGCCGGTGGGCGATGTAGTCGCCGCGGTTCTCGGTGATCAGCGTCCAGAAGGCGTCCAGATCCTCCGCCGACGGCGGCGTCTGCGGCCCGAATACGGCGCGCAGGTTGCGCTCCAGCGTGCCCCGGCTCATCAGCCGGCCGATCACCGGGCCCAGCGGACCGTGCAGCAGCTTCTGCGAGAGGCGCGCGTGGTGGGTCTCCGGGAACAGGCCGCCGTTCAGCAGGCACAGCGACAGCCACCGGCGTTCCTCGCGGGGCCTCGCGTTCTCCCGCGCCAACATCTCCTGGGCCACGGAGTCGCCGTAGTCGTGGGCCATCACGTGGAAGCGGTCCAGCCCGAGCCCGTCGATCAGCTCTTCCAGCAGGTCCGCCTGTTCGTGGATGGTGTAGTCGTGGCGTTTCGGCTTGTCGGAGAAACCGAAGCCGAGCATGTCCGGCACCACGAGCCGGTAGTCCGGCTCGAGGCCGGGGAAGAGACGGTGGAAGTCCCAGCCCGCCGTCGGGAAACCGTGGATGAAGAAGATGGTGCCCGGACGCTCCCCGGCCGGGTCGGTATCCATCAGGAACAGTTCGTGGCCGCCGGCCTTCACCCGGCGGCCGCGGTGCCGCCATTCGTCCAGATCCATGTTCTCTCCCCGACGCATCATTATTATCGGCGCAGATGCTACAGCATCCGGCCGCGTTATACTGACGGGCTGCACCGATCTGCACGGGCGCGCCACCGCGCCAGGAGAACCCCCTTACATGTCGCCACGCATGCCTGCACGCTTCGCTCTCACGTTCGCCGTCGCGCTCGCCGCGCTGGTCGCCCTGGCCCCCGCCCTCGAAGCACGGGAGCCCGCCGGCGAGCCCATCATCCGCTACGACGCCATCCATCACCCGGTGATCGATGCCGAGGGCATGGTGGCCAGCCAGAACGCCATCGCCACGGAGGTGGGCGCGCGCATACTCGCCGACGGCGGCAATGCCGTGGACGCGGCCGTGGCAGTAGGCTTCACTCTGGCGGTGACGCTGCCGCGCGCCGGCAATCTCGGCGGCGGCGGCTTCATGCTGATCCATCTCGCCGAGGAGGAGCGCACCGTCGCCATCGACTACCGGGAGATGGCACCGGCCGCGGCCGGACGGGACATGTACCTGGATGCCGAGGGCAACGTGGACAAGGAGGCGTCGCGCTTCAGCCATCGCGCGTCCGGCGTGCCGGGCACGGTGGCGGGGATGCACCACGCCCTGACCCGCTACGGCACGATGTCCTGGCCGGAGGTGATCGCGCCCGCCATCGAACTGGCGCGGGACGGCTTCCTGGTCAGCCACGATATGGCCTGGAGTCTGCAGCGCTGGAGCGAGCGGCTGCTGCGCCATCCCGCGACGGCGGCCACCTACTTCAAGCCCGACGGCAGCGCGTGGCAGCGCGGCGAGCGCTTCCGCCAGCCGGACCTGGCGGCAACGCTGGCGCTGATCGCCCGGGAGGGCCCGGCCGCGTTCTACGAAGGCGGGATCGCGGAGCGGATCGCCGCAGAGATGCAGGCGAATGGCGGGCTGATCAGCCTCGACGACCTGGCCGGGTACCGCGTGGTGGAGCGCGAGCCGGTGGTGGGCGAATACCGGGGCCACCGGGTGGCGTTGATGCCGCCGCCCAGTTCCGGCGGCGTGCACATCGTGCAGATGCTGAACGTGCTCGAGCGTTTTCCGGTTGCTGACCTGGGTTACGGCAGCGCCGACGGCCTGCACCTGCTGGCCGAGGCCATGCGCCGGGCCTACGCCGACCGCGCGAAGCACCTCGGCGATCCGGATTACTACGACGTACCGGTCGACTGGCTCACCGGGGCGGCCTATGCGAAGGAACTGGCCGCCGGCATCCAGATGCAGAAGGCGACGCCCTCCACGGAGATCCGCCCGGGCACGGCGCCGCCCGCGGAGAGCCGGGACACCACCCACTACTCCGTGATGGACGCCGACGGCAACGCGGTGTCCAACACCTACACCCTGAACTTCTCCTACGGCTCCGGCATCACCATTCCCGGCAC
>CAYQZN010000375.1:0-2731 GCA_964421805.1 uncultured Woeseiaceae bacterium | reverse complement strand
GAAAAGTTCGGTCCGGCACCTAATCCACCTAATCGGTGGTGAGGGACAGCAGGGTTGCGTTGCCGCCTACCGCGGCGGTGTTGTTGCTGAGGCTGCATTCGTTGGCGAAGCGCAGCAGATAATGGGGTCCGCCTGCCTTCGGGCCGGTCCCCGACAGGCCCTGACCGCCGAAGGGCTGCGCGCCCACGACGGCACCGATCATGTTTCGGTTGACGTACAGATTCCCCACCCGTGCCCAGGCGGCGATGTCGCGCGCGCGCCGATCGATGCGGCTGTGCACGCCCATGGTCAGCCCGTAACCCGTCGCATTGATCGCCTCCACGGTCTTGCGCAGATCCCGCGCGCGAAACCGGTAGACGTGCACGACGGGCCCGAAGACCTCGCGATCCAGCTGATCGATACTCTCGATCTCGATGGCCGTCGGCGCCACGAATGTGCCGCCACCCGTGCCCTCACCGAGCCGCGTGCGGTGCACCAGAGACGACTTCGCCCCCAGGTCGGCCACGTGCCGTTCCAGCATCTCCTGCGCCCCGGCATCGATGACCGGGCCCACGTCGGTGCTCAGCAGCCCGGGATCGCCCACGCTGAGCTCGTCCATGTGGCCGGTCAGCAGCTCGATCACCCGCGGCGCGATATCCCGCTGCACGCACAGGATGCGCAGCGCCGAGCAGCGCTGACCGGCGCTGTTGTACCCGGAATACACCGCATCCTTGACCACCTGCTCCGGCAGGGCCGAACTGTCGACCAGCATCGCGTTCTGCCCGCCGGTCTCGGCGATGAACGCCGCGATGGGCCCCGGCCGCTCGGCCAGCGTGCGGTTTATCAGGCGCGCCGTCTCCGTGGAGCCGGTGAACGCCACCCCGGCCACACGCGGATCGGCCACGGCTCTGGCGCCCACTTCGCCTCCTTCGCCAGGCAGGAAGTTCAATACCTCGCCCGGCACGCCGGCCCGGTGCAGTATGTCCACGGCGCGGGCCGCGATCAGCGAGGTCTGCTCGGCCGGCTTGGCGAGCACCGTATTGCCTGCCGCAAGCGCCGCCGCCACCTGGCCGGTAAATATCGCCAGCGGGAAGTTCCACGGGCTGATGCAGACGAAGACGCCCCTGCCCTGCAGCCGGAGCTCGTTGCGTTCGCCGGTCGGCCCCGCCATCGGCAGCGGCGCCCCGAACAGCGCCTCCGCACGCGCCGCGTAATAGCGCAGGAAGTCCACCGCCTCGCGGACCTCTCCCAGGGAATCTCCAATGCTCTTGCCCGCCTCTGCCACGCACAGCGCCATCAGGGCAGGCGCCTCCTCCTCGTAGAGATCCGCGGCACGCCGCAGGATATTCGCGCGCGTCGCCGCATCCGTCGCGTTCCAGTCGTACCATGCCTCCGACGCGACTCCCAGGGCCCGCTCCACTGCGTCGGCATCCGCGTACTCGACCACGCCGACCACCTCGCCCGTCCGCGCCGGATTGCGCGACTCCACCGGCCGCCCGGACAGCCCCCGGCCGCCCACTCGCGGGCGCGCCTGGTGACTGCCATCCAGGCTCTTCTGCATCCGCTCCAGCCAGCCGCCCAGAAAGGCCCGGTCCGCGAGGTTCAGTCCGCGGGAATTCCGCCGCTCCTCACCGTAGATCCCGCCCGGCAGCGGGATACGCGGATGGGGATACGACTCCAGACGCCGCACCGATTCCACCGGATCCGCTACGATCTCCTCCACCGGCGCCTCCTCGTCGACGATGCGGTTGACGAAAGACGTATTGGCGCCGTTCTCGAGCAGCCGGCGCACCAGATACGGCAGCAGGTCCTCATGACTGCCCACCGGCGCATACACGCGGCACGGCCGGTCGTAGCGCTCCGGGTCCACGACCTGTTCGTAGAGCTCCTCGCCCATGCCGTGCAGGCGCTGGAACTCGTAATCCCGCCGCTGCCCCGCCAGGTGCAGGATGCTCGCCAGCGTATGCGCATTATGGGTGGCGAACTGAGGATAGAGCCGCTCGCCGGCATCCAGCAGCTCGCGCGCGCAGGCGAGGAAGGAAACGTCGGTATTCACCTTGCGGGTGAACACGGGATAGCTCTCCAGGCCCTGCTCCTGGGCACGCTTGATCTCCGTGTCCCAGTACGCCCCCTTCACCAGCCGCACCGGGATCCGCCGGGCAGTGCGTCCGGCGAGCTCCGCCAGCCAGCGGATCACCGGCAACGCCCGCTTCTGGTACGCCTGCACCGCGAGGCCGAGGCCGTCATAGCCGGCCGCCGAGGTGCTCTCGGCGACCGCCTGGAAGACCTCCAGCGAAATCTCCAGCCGGTCCGCTTCCTCCGCATCCACCGTCAGCGGTATCCCCGCGTCCCGTGCGATCTCCGTCAACCGTGCCAGGCGCGGCACCAGCTCGTCCAGCAGCCGGCCCCGATGCGTGAACTCGTAGCGGGGATGCAGGGCCGAGAGTTTCACGGAGATGCCCGGAGCCGCGATGACGTCCTCGCCGGCGGCAGCGCCGATCGCCTCGATGGCGCCGGCATAGGCCCGGAAGTAGCGCTCGGCGTCCGCTGCGGTGAGCGCCGCCTCGCCGAGCATGTCGTAGGAATAGCGGTAGGCCCGGTTGCCGCCCTCGCCGGCCCGTTCCAGGGCTTCGCCGATATCACGGCCCATGACGAACTGGTGGCCCATGATCTTCATGGCCTGGCGCATCGCCTGACGCACCACGGGCTCGCCCGCCTTGCCGGTCAGCTTGCCGAGGAACTTCGCCGGGTT
>CAYQZN010000374.1:0-2751 GCA_964421805.1 uncultured Woeseiaceae bacterium | reverse complement strand
GGCTGAAGACCTCCATCACCGAGCTTCTGACCCTGCTCGAGGCGCTGAAGAACGGTCTCGCCGAGCGCAGCGTCGATAACTTCTACTACCTGTCCCGCGCCTGTCTCGTGAAGGACGAGACCCAGTTCGACCGTTTCGACCGTATCTTCGGCGCCCACTTCAAGGGCATCGAGGACGCCTTCTCCGATCTGGTCGCCGACGTGCCCGACGACTGGCTGGAGCGCATGGCGGAGCTCCAGCTTTCCGAGGAGGACAAGGCGAAGATCGAGTCCATGGGCGGCTTCGAGGAGCTGATGCGCGCGCTGGAGGAGCGTCTGCGGGAGCAGACCGAGCGCCACGAGGGCGGCAACAAGTGGATCGGCACCGCCGGCACCTCGCCCTTCGGCGCCTACGGCTACAACCCGGAGGGCGTGCGCATCGGCCAGAAGGGCGGCGGCAACCGCAAGGCGACGAAGGTCTGGGACCGCCGCGAGTACCAGAACCTGGACGACTCGGTGGAGCTCGGCACGCGCAACATCAAGCTGGCGCTCCGGAAACTCCGCAAGTTCGCCCGCGAGGGCGCGGCCGACCAGCTCGACCTCGACGACACCATCGACAAGACGGCCCGCAACGCGGGGCTGCTCGACATCCGCATGGTGCCGGAACGGCACAATGCGGTGAAGGTGCTGCTGTGTCTCGACGTGGGCGGTTCCATGGACGACCACGTGCGCGTCTGCGAGGAGATGTTCTCGGCCGCCCGCAGCGAGTTCAAGCACCTGGAGTACTTCTACTTCCACAACTTCGTCTACGAGAGCCTGTGGAAGGACAACCGCCGCCGCCACGCCGAGCGCATCCCGACGATGGAGATCATCCACAAGTACGGCCACGACTACAAACTGGTATTCGTCGGTGATGCCACCATGAGCCCGTACGAGATCGTCTACGCCGGCGGCAGCGTCGAGCACTGGAACGAGGAGCCGGGTGCGGTGTGGATCGAGCGGCTGCTGAAGGCCTTCCCGAAGGCCATCTGGCTGAACCCGGAGCCCAGGGCGCGCTGGGACTACACGCCGTCGGTCAAGCTGACCCGCGAGCTGATGGACGAGCGCATGTATCCGCTGACCGTCGCCGGGCTCGACCAGGGCATCAAGCGTCTGCACTGAAGGCACTGAACGAGACCGGCGGCACGCCGGGCGAGGTGAGGGGTGAGCAGCAGCAAACTCGGTCTGGTACTCCCCGGCGGCGGCGCCCGCGGCGCGTTCCAGGTGGGCGTGCTGAAGGCCGTCGCCGAGGTCCTGCCCGCTGACGTCCCCAATCCGTTTCCCATACTGAGCGGCACCTCCGCCGGCGCCATTAACTCCGCGGTCCTCGCGAGCCGCGCCCGCCGTTTCCGCTCGGCGGTGGACGAGATGGAGGCCGTCTGGGCCGGTTTCCGCTCGGAGCAGGTCTTCCGCACGGATGCGCTGACCATGCTCAAGTCGAGCCTGCACTGGCTGGCGGCGATCGTGCTCGGCGGCCTGGGGGAGCACAATCCGCGCGCGCTGCTGGACAACGATCCGCTGCGCTCGCTGCTCTCGCGCAACATCCGCTTCCCGCGCATCCAGACCGCCATCGACCGCGGCCACGTCCAGGCGCTGGCCATCACGGCCGCCGGTTACCAGTCGGCCCGCTCGGTGACCTTCTTCCAGGCGGCCCCCGGCACCCGCGCCTGGCAGCGCACCCGGCGCATCGGCGTGCGCTGTGCCATCAACCTCGACCACCTGATGGCCAGCATCGCCGTGCCCCTCGTCTTCCCGCCGGCCTGCATCCGCGGCGAGTACTACGGCGACGGCGCGATGCGCCACTCGACGCCGCTCTCGCCGGCGGTCCATCTCGGCGCCGACCGCATCCTGGTGATCGGCATCCGCGACGAGACGCCGGAGCCGGCCGGCGACCCGCACACGCCGCCGATCTACCCGAGCTTCGGGCACATCGCCGGCTACATGCTGGACACGCTGTTCCTGGACGGCCTGTATTCGGACCTGGAGCGACTGTCGCGCATTAACGACCTGCTCGATTCCATACCGGAGGCCGAACGCACCGGCCCTGCGGCGAAGATGCGCCCCATCGACACCATGATCGTGATCCCCAGCGAGGACATCCGGGAGATCGCCGCGAGCTGCCGCAAGGCGGCGCCCGTGCCGCTCAGGGCGCTGATGCGGGGGCTCGGCGGACCCGACAAGGGCGAGCGGCGGCTGCTGAGCTACCTGCTGTTCGAGTCCGAATTCACCCGCGCGCTGATCGACCTGGGTTACCGCGATGCGATGAAGATCCGCGACGAACTCGAGGCTTTCGTGCGCGGCGCGGACGTGCCGCGGCTCTTCGCGCCCACCTGGATGCGCCGGGACCTGGCCGTCTGAGCGCGCCTCGGAGCGCCTCAGAGCAGCAGCAGCGTCCCGAGGCCGAGGAATACCATGAGGCCGACCACGTCGGTCACCGTCGTCAGGACCACGCCGCCGGCAATGGCCGGATCCACGCCGAGACGCTTCAGCGTCAGCGGGACGACGAAGCCCGCCGCCGCCGCCACGATCATGTTCAGGGTGAGGGCGGCGGCGATCACCGCGGCCACCATCCAGGTGCCGAACCAGAGCACCGTGACCACCGCCACCACCAGCGCCCAGCCGATGCCGTTCAGGATGCCGACGGAGACCTCCTTGGCGAGGATCTGACGCGCGTTCGACTTGTCGATCTGGCCCAGCGCCATCGCCCGGGTGATGATGGTCAGCGACTGGGTGC
>CAYQZN010000373.1:0-2756 GCA_964421805.1 uncultured Woeseiaceae bacterium | reverse complement strand
TGGTCACGGCATCGATCAGCAGCGGCACGATCTGCGAGTCCTCCGAGGTGCGGTACAGGGTGGTCTTGATGGCGAGCACCGCCGGATCCGCCACGGCCTCGCGCAGCAGCCGGATCACCGTTTTGGTGAAGGACTGGTACGGGTGCTGCAGCAGCAGCGGGCCGTTGGCGCGGATCTCGTCGAACACCGAGGTGGCGCGCACCAGCCGCTCGTGGGCCGCCGGCGTGTGCGGCGGGTACAGGAGCGGCGCGACCGGCAGCGTGGCCAGCTGCATGTAGTCGGCCCTGCCGAGCAGACCGTCGGTCTCGAAGATGTCTTCCGCGCTGGTGAGCTCCAGCTGGCGCCGCAGGTAGTCCCTCGCCTCGCCGCTCATGGCGTGGCTGACCTCCAGCCGCACTACCGGGGCGAAGCGGCGCTCCCGGAGCTCGGACTCGATCAGCTCCAGCAGGTCGTTCGCCTGCTCCTCGTCGCGCTCGACCACGGCGTTGCGGGTCACGCGGAAGAAGTCGCAGGAGACGATATCGACGCCGGGCAGCACCAGGTCGAGATGATGCTCGATGATCTGTTCCAGCGGCACGAACGTGTGGCCCGGGCCGAGTTGCACGAACCGCGGCGTGCGCGCGCCCAGCGGCACCTTGATGCGCACGATCGAAGGCTTGTCGTCGCCGCGCTGGCACACGTGCACCAGCAGGTTGACGGACAGGTTGGAGATGAACGGGAAGGGATGGGCCGAGTCGATCACCAGCGGCGTCAGCAGCGGGAACACGTTCTGCTCGAAAAAGCCCCGGGCCTGCTCGCGCTGTTCCCCGTCCAGCTCCTCGAAGTCCAGCACCCGGATGTCTTCGGCCGCGAGCGCTTTCATCAGCTCGCCGAGGATGACCGACTGATCGGCCAGGAGGTCGCTGATCTCCGCGTAGCACTCGGCGATCTGCTCCGAGGGGCTGCGCCCGTCCACCGTCAGCGTGCTCACGCCGGCGCCCTCCTGCTGCTTCAGGCCGCCGATGCGCTTCATGAAGAACTCGTCCAGGTTCGAGCTCACGATCGCCAGGAATTTCAGCTGTTCCAGCAGCGGGTTGCGCTCGCGCTCCGCCTCCGTGAGCACACGCCGGTTGAACGCGAGCCAGGTGAGCTCGCGGTTCAGATAGATCGCCGGGTCCTCCGGATCGAAGGGGACCTCCTGCGGTTCGTCGTGTCCCTTGTTACCGAACTCGTTACCGAACTCGTCGGCCACCGTGGACATGTGCTTCGCTTCCCTGTCGAGTGGACTGACATCACAAAATACACCCGCGCCGCGGCGCGGACCAGGGAACAGCTCTCACTTCCCCGCCGACTCCGTGACGGGGAGGTTTCGGCGGCCTCAGCGAGCGGCGACGGGCGCCGTCGCGGCGGCGAAGTGATTCAGCAGGGCGCCCGCGATCTCCGGCAGGAAATACGGCTCCATGGCATGCCCCATCTCCTCGACGACGAGCAGCTCGGCGCCGGGCACCAGCTCGGCCGTGTGGCGGCCATGTGCGACGGGCACCAGGGGATCCGCCTCGCCGTGGACGACCAGCGTCGGCGCGCCGATCTGCGTCAGCAGCTCATTCCGGTCGCCGGAGCCGAGCACCGCCCAGAGCTGACGGCCGACGCCAGGCGTGTAGTGGCTGCGGTCGTAGCTGCGGCTGAGATAGGCGTACAGGTACTCCTCGCTGTAGCCGTGAGTGGGGCTGCCGATGGCCCCCACCAGGTCCACGGTCCGGGCTATCGCCTCTTCCCTGCCGGCCGACTCCGACGAACGGGTCAGCAGCTTCTCGGTGACCTCGGCATCGCCGGGCGGCAGGTCCGCATCACCGCTGGTCGACATGATGGAGGTGAGCGTGTGCACCCGGTCCGGGTGCCGGGCCGCCACGATCTGGGCGATCATCCCGCCCATCGACGCGCCGACGATGTGGGCCTGCTCTATGCCGAGGGTGTCCATCAGCCCCACGGTATCCGCCGCCATGTCGTTCAGGTCGTAGGGTGGATCGAGGTCCCAGCCGAGGCGGAACTTGATCATCGGCCACCAGCCAAGCCGGTCGGCCTCCCACAGCTTCTCCGACAGCCCGGCATCCCTGTTGTCGAATCGGATCACGCGGTAGCCGGCCTCCACCAGATCGAGCACGAGCTGATCCGGCCAGTGGATCAGCTGAGCGCCGAGGCCCATCACCATCAGCACCGCCGGATCGTCCGCGTTCCCGAACTCCTGATAGGCGATCGAGATGCCATTGGCATGGGTGAAGTAGGTCGGATATTCCGTGAACTCCGCGGGCTGCGCCTGCACGCCCGCAGCGGCGAGCAATACGATGGCGACGAATGTCCTGAGTCTTCTCGGCATGGGGCGGTTCAGCATCGGTGCGGTCCCTGTTCGAACACGCCGATACACTATGTGAAGTCGGCACCTTTGACTACCCCGCCGGGCGGCTGCGTCATCGCAGCCGCAGCATGTGAACTGCTTTCCGACCTGCTAGACTCGAACGTGGCAATTAGCGTGCCGCCGGTCGGTCACGCAATGTGACCGGCCGCTTCAAAATCTGTAAGGGGGAGGATTATGAAGCGCATCTCATCACGCCGCCGGTATCTGCCGGCAGGCGCAACCATACTGTTCGTCTCGGGGCTGCTCGCAACCGGCTCCGCAATCCAGGCTCAACAGGAATCGTCGCAGGGCGTCTTCGTCGAGGAAGTCGTGGTCACGGCCCAGCGCCGTGCCCAGTCACTGCAGGAAGTGCCCATCGCGGTCT
>CAYQZN010000372.1:0-2768 GCA_964421805.1 uncultured Woeseiaceae bacterium | reverse complement strand
ATCGGGCCTGAAGGCCCTCCTACATCCATTTTGCCTGGAGCTTTTTCAGCACCTCGGCGCCGGGGCCGAGCTTCTCGTAGGGGATCGAGTTCAGCGGCTGCTCCACCGTATTGCCCACGGCGTGCATGTCGCCCTTGCGCTCGTGGATGTAGAGCAGGCCGGTGACCACCTCGCCCCGGTTGGCGTGGTCGCGCAGGAAGGAGAAGGCCTTGGCGCGGCTGGTGGGGTCGTATTCCTTGTCCACCTTCTTCAGCACCACGCGGCTGCCGTCGTGGAGTTCCACCGGCATGGCCTCGCCTTCCTCGTAAGCCGTCCTGATCTCCTCCGCCGGCGGGATGAAATCCGTGCCCACCACCTGGTGGTAGTACTTGCGGGTGTGGCTGTAGCTCTTGGTGGAACCCACGTGGTCGTTGAAGGTGACGCAGGGGCTGATCACGTCCAGCAGCGCGAAGCCCTTGTGGGTGAGCGCGCCCTTGATCAGCGGCACGAGCTGCTTCTTGTCGCCGGAGAAACTGCGGGCGATGTAGGTGGCGCCGGTGGCGAGCGCCAGCAGGCAGGGGTCGATGGGCGGCTGCTGGTTCTCCTCGCCCTTCTTGGCCTTCGAGCCCACGTCCGCCGACGCCGAGAACTGGCCCTTGGTGAGGCCGTACACGCCGTTGTTCTCGATGACGTAGCACATGTCCAGGTTGCGGCGGATGGCGTGGGTGAACTGGCCGAGACCGATGGACAGCGAGTCGCCGTCGCCGGAGACACCCAGGTAAACCAGGTCCTTGTTGGCCGCGTTCGCGCCGGTGGTCACGCTGGGCATGCGCCCGTGCACGGAGTTGAAGCCGTGGCTGGGGCTGACGAAATAAGCCGGCGTCTTGGACGAACAGCCGATGCCGCTCATCTTGCCCAGCCGGTGCGGGGGGATCGACAGTTCGAACACCGCCCGGATGATGGCGTTGGTGATGGAATCGTGGCCGCAGCCGGCGCACAGCGTGGAGACGGTGCCCTCGTAGTCGCGCTCGGTGAGCCCGAGGTCGTTCTTCGGCAGGCGGGGGTGGGCGACTTTGGGTTTGGGTATATAACTCATAAAGGTTGCCTCGATGGGCATGCAGGAGGGGCTTTAGCCCCGATTGGTACCCGGATCGGGCCTGAAGGCCCTCCTACGTGGGTCATTCACGCGGCCTCGTTCTTCTCCCGGTCTTCGCGGATGCGCTCGACCACGAAGCCGGCGTGCATCGGCATGCCGTTGTAGTGCAGCACCGGCACCAGTTTCTTCTGATCGATGCCCGCATCGAGGATCAGCAGGGAACGCAGCTGCGCGTCACGGTTCTGTTCGACCACGTAGACCCGATCGTGTTTCGCGATGAAGTCCTTCACGGCCTGGCCGAAGGGGAAGGCCTTCACGCGGCAGTAGTTGAGCTTCACGCCCTCTTCCGCCAGGCGCTCCACCGCCTCGTGCACGGCCGCCTCGCCGCTGCCGACGGTGAGCACCGCGGTCCGGTTGAACTTGGAATACTCGATGACCGGAGCCGGCACCATCTCCCGCGCCGTGTCCCACTTCACCAGCAGCCGGTCCACCACGTCCTGGTACTCGTCGGCGTCCTCGGTATAGCCGCCGTACTTGTTGTGGCCGGAGCCGCGGGTGAAGAAGCTGCCCTTCGGGTGCTCGCCGGGCAGCGAGCGGTACGGGATGCCGTCGCCGTCGGTGTCCAGGTAGCGGTGGAATTTCTCGATCTTCTCCAGGTCCTCGGCATGCAGCACCTTGCCCCGGTCCGGCTGATAGGCCTCGTCCCAGGTGAGTTCCGGCACCATCCAGTCGTTCATGCCGATATCCAGATCCGACAGCACCATCACCGGGGTCTGCAGCCGCTCGGCGAGGTCGAAGGCCACCGGCGCCATGGTGAAACACTCGTGGGGGTCCGCCGGGAACAGCAGCACGTGTTTGGTATCGCCGTGGGAGGCGTAGGCGCAGGACAGGATGTCCGACTGCTGGGTGCGCGTGGGCATGCCCGTGGACGGGCCGGTGCGCTGCACGTCGAAGATCACCACCGGCAGCTCCGCGTAGTAGGCGAAGCCGATGAACTCGTTCATGAGCGAGATACCCGGGCCGCTGGTCGGCGTGAAGGCGCGGACGCCGTTCCAGGCCGCGCCCAGCACCATGCCGATGGCGGCCAGCTCGTCCTCGGCCTGCACGATCAGGTAGTTGTTCTTCCCCGTTTCCGGGTCCACGCGCAGCTGCTTGCAGAAGCGGCTGAAGGCGTCCATGAGCGAGGTGGACGGCGTGATGGGATACCAGGCGCCCACGGTGGCGCCGGCGTAGACGCAGCCGAGGCCGGCGGCCGTGTTGCCGTCGATGATCACATGGCCCTTCGTCCCTTCCATCTTCTGGACGAGCAGGGGCAGCGGGCAGTCGAAATTCTCGACGGCGTAGTCGTAGCCGAGATGCACTGCCTCCATGTTGGAGTCCGCCAGCGCCGGCTTCTGCGCGAAGGTGTCGCGGAGATTCCGGCGGATGATGTCGAGGTCGAGGTCCAGCAGTGCGGCCAGCGCGCCCACGTAGGCGATGTTCTTCATCAGGATACGCGCCCGCGCGCCCTCGAAGTGTTCGTTGCACATCTTCGACAGCGGGATGCCGATGACCGTGACGTCGTCCCGGTCCAGCAGCCTGGAGCGCGGCCACGTGGAGTCGTAGATGAGGTAGCCGCCCGGCTCCACCTCCGCCAGGTCTTCGGCGTAGGTCTGCGCGTTCATGGCCACCATCACGTCCACCCGGCCGGCGC
>CAYQZN010000371.1:0-2778 GCA_964421805.1 uncultured Woeseiaceae bacterium | reverse complement strand
GGTCCTTCTCCTCTTCGTCCCGCGAGTGATTCCGCAGGTCTTCCAGTTCCGTGTCCGTCGGCGCCGGCGCGGCGGCGCCCGCGCCGGCGGCCGATCCCGGCGGCGCCGGCAGGCTGATGCCGCGCACGGACGACAGGCCCGGCACCGCGCCCGCGGGCCTGCTGCCCGCCGCCAGCGAGAGCACCGTCAGCGAGGTCGGCCGTATCTCCGTCTCGCCGCGGTCGGCCCGGGGCAGGGCCAGCAGCAATGCGGCCACCGCCAGCGTGGCTGCCAGAGCCGCCCCGGCGGCCGGCAGGGCCACGCGCCGCGGCCGCTCCTCACGGAGCCGCGCATGCACCCGGCGGAGGTTGTGATCCGGCGCCTTCAGGAGCCGGTACTCCCGCCTGATGGCCTCGATTTCCGCCTCGACGTCGATTCCTTCGTCGCTCACGCGCCGGTTCATTCCCCGAGTCCCTCCATACCGTTTTCCCGCAACCGCCGTACGGCCTTGTGCAACAGGGCTTTCACGGTGCCCTGCCGGCACCCCATCGCCTGCGCGGTATCGGCCACCGACAGCTCCTCGAATATCCGCAGCATCACCACCTCCCGCTGCCGGCCGGGCAGCACGGCCACAAGCCGGCGCACGCGCCGCGCCGCGTCCAGATCGCCCACACGCCGCTCCGGGCCGGCGGCCGGATCGGCGGGCTCGCCGTCCAGCGCCTCGTTGGCGCGCCGGCGGTTGTACTCGTTGCAGACGTGCCGCGCCGTGCGGTACAGCCAGGTGAACGGCGCCGCCCGGAAGCCGAAGCGCCGCAGCCCGCGCCAGGCGCGCAGAAACACGTCCTGTACCGCATCCTCCGCGTGCTGAGGGTTGTAGAGCCAGACGCTGGCGAGGCGGTACAGCGTGTCCTGGTAGCGCCGCACGATGGCATCGAAGGCCTCCGGATCCCCGGAGCGGAAGCGCTGCACCAACTCGACATCGGACGGCTCGGTCAAAACATGAAGTCCCTCTTTGACCGGTTAGTGCAGCCGGGGCCGGCGAGGTTTACTCCACGGCATGAAAAAAGTCCGCCGCAGACCGACTGCGGCCGCTCGCTCAGGCCGGGGCGAAACCGGCCGGCGGCCGAAAACCGCCGAGCAGCCGGTACAGGCGATCGGCCAGATCCAGGCAGGTGCGGTCCTCGAGGAAGGGGCCGATGATCTGCAGGCCCACCGGCAGGCCGTCATCCGCGACCCCCACCGGGATGACCGTCGCCGGCAGGAACGAAGCGCCGGCCAGGCCCATCCAGCTGAACTGCTCCTGATAGTTCCGCCGCTCGCCGTTCACCGTGATGTTGCGCCGGCTCATCGGTTCGGAATGATCGTGGGGGATGGCCGTCGTGGGCAGCACCGGCGCCAGCACGGCATCCCAGTCGCCGAAGAACTCGTGCCAGCGCGCCCTGAGCTGCAGCCGCCGCTCGTTCGCCGACAGCCACTCCCGGTGCCGCTGGGAGGTGTGGCGCGCCGCCAGCGCACGGCCCTCGCCGGCCTCGGCCGCCTTCGCCGCCATCGCCTCGACCTCGTCCCGGCTGAAGCCACCGGAGAGGGCCGCGTTCAGCAGCTGGTTGAATACCATGATCGCCTTGTCGAAGGTGAACGCCGGCCGTGCCTCGTAGTCCACCCGGGCGCCGGCGTCCGCCAGTGCGTCGGCCGCCGCGCCGAGCAGACCGCGGACCGACGCATCCACCGGCGCCGACGGCTCGTCGAACCAGACCGCCACCCGGTAGTCGGCGACATCCCGGTGGCGCGGCGGCGGCAGATTCAGTGACCAGGCCTTCGAATACCACTCGTTCGGACCCGCGAGGACGCCGAGCGCGAGCTCGAGGTCGGCCACGTCCCGGGCCAGGGGCCCCACGACGGCGATGTCCGCCTCGGTCAGCGTGCCCGGGGGACCGGGGATCTGGCCCCGCCCCGGCACGATGCCGAAACTCGGCTTGTGGCCGGTGACACCGCAGCAGGCAGCGGGCCCGCGGATGGAGCCGCCGATGTCGCTGCCGAGCTCCAGCGGCGTGAACCCGGCGGCCAGCGCCCCGGCCGCGCCGCCCGAGGAACCTCCGACGGTGCGGCTCGTATCCCACGGATTGTTGCTCTGCCCGAAAAGCGCGTTGTAACTCTGCAGGTCCGCGGCGTAGAGCGGCAGGTTGGTCTTGGCGGCAATCACCGCACCCGCGCCGCGCAGACGCGCCACCGCCGCCGCGTCTTCTTCCGGTACGAACTCCGCCAGCTCCGGGGCACCCGAGGTGGTGCGCAGCCCGGCGGTCTGGAAGGAATCCTTGATGGTCATGGCGACGCCGTGCAGGGGCCCGCGCCAGCGGCCGCGCGCGGCCTCCCGATCGGCTTCGTCGGCTGCGCGCCGCGCGCTCTCGTCGTCGCGGGTGACAATCAGGTTCAGCGGCCCGTCCAGGCGATCGATGCGGGCCAGCATCGCCTCCAGGTACTCGCGGCTGGTGAGTTCGCCGGCGCGGATGGCCGCCGCCGCCTCCCGCGCGCTCATCCAGGCAAGACGTGCCTCGTCCACGGTGCGCTCAGAACTGCCCGGCGATATAGCCCTGCAGCTGCTCGATGGTGTGCTCCTGGTCCGCGATCTTCGCCTTCACCAGGTCGCCGATCGAGACCAGGCCCACGACGCCGCTGTCATCGCGCACCGGCAGGTGGCGGATGCGCTTGTCGGTCATCAGCGCCAGGCACTCGTCCACGGAGCGCTGCGGCGCCACACACACCACCTGCGTGGTCATGATCTCGCTCACCGGCAACTCCCGC
>CAYQZN010000370.1:0-2780 GCA_964421805.1 uncultured Woeseiaceae bacterium | reverse complement strand
GGCAGGCCAGCGCCAGCCTGAGCTGCGGGCCCTTGCCCAGGATGATGGAGTCGAGCGACGCCAGCGCCGAGGTCAGCGCATCGCCTATCCCTTTGTCTTTCTCGAGCACGTTCCCGATGTGCATCCGGCTTTCTCCTTCGCGACGCCGCCGTTATGTTGACCCGTCGCGGCGCGGATTGCACCCGCCCGGCTGCCGGAATGTGACCGGATACTCAGATTGCGCCGTCAGCCGAGCCGGTCCAGACGACCGAGTTGCTCGCGGATCTGGTCGAGCTGGCGGCGGAACTCCGCCTGGCGCTCCCGCTCTTTGGCCACGACGTCGGCCGGGGCGTTGTCCACGAAGCGGGGATTGGCGAGCTTGGCCTCGGCTCGCGCGAGTTCGGCCTCCACCTTCTTCGCCTGCCTGCCGAGACGCTGGCGCTCCGCCGCCACGTCGATGAGTCCGGCCATCGGCACGAATATCCTCATGTCGCCGAGCAGCGCGGTCGCGGAGGGCGGGGCCTCTGCTTCGCCGTCCAGGAAGTCGACGGCTTCGATGCGCCCCACCTCCCGCACCAGCCGGCCATGGCGCTCGAGCAGGCGCCGGTCTTCTTCGCCCGCGCCCTGCAGCAGCACGGGCAGCCGTCGGCCGGGCGCGATGTCCATCTCGCCCCGGATGCGCCTTACGCCCAGGATGAAGCCCTGAACCCACTGCATCTCCGCCTCCGCGGCCGGATCGATGTCGCCGGTGTCCGCGCCCGGGAAGGGCCGGGTCATCACCGTCTCGCCGTCCTTGCCGGCCCGCGGCGCGACCCGCAGCCAGATCTCCTCGGTGATGAAGGGCATCAGGGGATGGGTGAGCCGGAGCAGCGTCTCCAGCGTCTCGATCAGCGTGCGCCGCGTGCCCCGTTTCTCGGCCTCGCTGGCGTCGTCGGACTGCAGCACCGGCTTGGACAGCTCCAGGTACCAGTCGCAGAACTCGTGCCAGGTGAACTCGTAGATCGCCTGGGCCGCCAGGTCCAGCCGGTAGGCGGCGAACTGTTCGTGGACCGTGACAATCGTGCGCGCGAGCCGGGAACGGATCCAGTGATCGGCGGCGGAGAGCACCTCCCCGCCGTCATCCTCGCCATCATCCTGGCCGTCATCCAATGCCTCGGTGGCCATCAGCACGTAGCGGGATGCGTTCCAGAGCTTGTTGCAGAAATTGCGGTAGCCCTCGATGCGGCCCAGGTCGAAGCGGATGTCCCGGCCCGTGGTGGCGAGTGCGGCGAAGGTGAAGCGGAGCGCGTCGGCGCCGTACTCCGGGATCCCGTCCGGGAACTGCCGGCGGGTCGCCTCTTCGATCTTCGGCGCGAGGTGGGGCTGCATCAGGCCGCGGGTGCGCTTTGCAATCAGCGTGTCGAGGTCCACGCCGTCGATGAGGTCCAGCGGATCCAGCACGTTGCCCTTGGACTTGGACATCTTCTGGCCGTCCTGGTCGCGGATCAGGCCGTGGATGTAGATCTCGTGGAACGGCACCTCGCCGGTGAACTTGAGTCCCAGCATGATCATGCGCGCGACCCAGAAGAAGATGATGTCGAAGCCGGTGACCAGCACGGAGGTGGGGTAGAAGCTGCGGAGTTCCTCCGTGTCAGCGGGCCAGCCCAGCGTGCTGAACGGCCACAGTCCCGACGAGAACCAGGTGTCGAGCACGTCCTGGTCCTGCGCCAGCGGCACCGAGGCGTCCAGCCCGTGCTTCTCCCGCACCTCGGCCTCGTTGCGTCCGACGTAGAGATTGCCCTCGTCGTCGTACCAGGCCGGGATGCGGTGGCCCCACCACAACTGGCGGCTGATGCACCAGTCCTGGATCTTGTGCATCCAGTCGAAGTAGGTCTTGTCCCAGTTGGCGGGGACGAAACGGATGTCGCCCTGCTCGACGGCGCGGATGGCCGGCTTCGCCAGCGGCTCGATGGAGACATACCACTGGTCGGTGAGGTAGGGCTCCACCACCGCGCCTGTGCGGTCGCCGCGGGGCACCATCAGCTTGTGATCGTCGGTCTTCGCGAGCAGCCCGGCGGCATCCATGTCGGCGACCACCCGCTGGCGTGCCTCGAAGCGGTCGAGGTCCCGGTAGGCGGCCGGCACGGCCTCGTTCATGCGGGCGTCGTCGGTGAGCACGTTGATGATCTCGAGATCGTGACGCTGGCCGATCTCGTAGTCGTTGAAATCGTGAGCGGGCGTGATCTTCACGCAGCCGGAGCCGAACTCCGGATCCACGTATTCGTCCGCGATCACCGGGATGCGCCGCTCGGCCAGCGGCAGCAGGACCTCCCTGCCGACCAGGTGGCGGTAGCGCTCATCCTCCGGGTGCACCGCCACCGCGGTGTCGCCGAGCATGGTTTCCGGCCGGGTGGTGGCCACGGTCACGTGCCCGCTGCCGTCGGCCAGGGGGTAGCGGAAGTGCCACAGGTGCCCGGCCTCCTCCTCGCTAAGCACCTCCAGGTCGGACAGCGCGGTGTGCAGCACCGGGTCCCAGTTGACGAGCCGCTTGCCGCGGTAGATCAGCCCCTCGTCGTAGAGGCGCACGAACACCTCGGTGACGGCCTCCGACAGGCCCTCGTCCATGGTGAAGCGCTCCCGGGACCAGTCCACGGAGGCGCCGAGGCGGGCGAGCTGCTCGGAGATGGTGCCGCCGGACTCCGCCTTCCACTGCCAGACCCGTTCCACGAAGGCCTCGCGGCCGAGGTCGTGGCGGGTGAGTCCCTCGGCGTTCAGCTGGCGCTCCACCACCATCTGGGTGGCGATGCCGGCGTGGTCCATGC
>CAYQZN010000369.1:0-2780 GCA_964421805.1 uncultured Woeseiaceae bacterium | reverse complement strand
TCGGTGAGCTGGTACAACGGCGAGCCCTCGGTGGTGATCGCCATCGACCCGGCGCCGGGCGCCAATCCTCTGGACGTCTCCCGGCGGGTCAACGTTGCCATGGAGGACATCGGCCGCCAGCTGCCGGCAGGCCTGGCCGGCGAGGTGTCGTTCGACGCCAGCCGCTTCATCGAGGACTCCATCGACGAGGTATTCCGCACGCTGGCCGAGGCCGTGCTGATCGTTCTTGCGGTCATCTTCCTGTCGCTGGGCTCGTTCCGGGCCGCGCTGATCCCGGCGGTGGCCGTGCCGCTGTCGCTGATCGGCGGCGCGTTCGTCATGCTGTTGCTCGGCTTCTCCATCAACCTGCTGACACTGCTCGCCATGGTGCTGGCCATCGGGCTGGTGGTGGACGACGCCATCATCGTGGTGGAGAACGTCCACCGGCACGTCGAGGAGGGGCTCTCCCGGCGCGAGGCCGCCATCATCGGCGCCCGGGAGATTGGGCTACCGATCATCGCCATGACGACCACGCTGATCGCCGTGTACGCACCGATCGGTTTCATGGGCGGGCTCGTGGGGACCCTGTTCACCGAGTTCGCCTTCGCGCTGGCGGGCGCGGTCCTGATCTCGGGCATCGTGGCCCTGACCCTCTCGCCCATGCTCTCCGCCCGCGCGCTGACCCGCTACGGCGAGCCCGGCCGGTTCGAGCAGCGGGTGGAGCACTTCTTCCAGTGGCTTGCGGGTCGCTACCAGCGCCTGCTGCACGCCTCCCTGGACACGGTACCCGTGACCGTCGTCTTCGCGCTGATAGTGCTTTGCAGCATCTGGTTCATGTTCACGACCGTGCCAGAGGAGCTGGCGCCGGTGGAGGACCAGAGCATCCTGTTCGTCCAGGCCCGCGGTCCCCAGACGGCAACTCCGGAGTACAACGAGATCTGGGCGCGGCGCATGGTGGATCTCTTCCAGGAGGTGCCCGAGTACGAGGACAGTTTTCTGTTTCTCGGCATGGGTGGTGACAACAGTACCGTGTTCGGCGGTTTCAAGATGGCACCGGGCGGCGAGCGGGAACGCACCCAGATGGAGGTGCAGCCGGAGCTGCAGCAGGCCATCTCGAAGATTGCCGGCCTGCAGGCGGCGGTGTTCCCGCGGCCGGATCTGCCGGGTTCCGCCGGCGGACTGCCGGTGCAGTTCGTGGTGACCTCGGCGGCCGACTACGAGCGGGTGGACGGCGTGGTCGACGGCCTGATGGGCGAGGCCATGCAGAGCGGGCTGTTCGCCTTCGTGCGCAAGTCCATCGATTTCTCCCGGCCGCGCATTACGCTGCACATCGATCGCGACCGGGCGGGCATCCTCGGCATCTCGATGCAGGACGTGGGCCGCACGCTGTCCACGATGGTGGGCGAGGGCTACATCAACCGCTTCAACCTGGAGGGCCGCAGCTACCGGGTCATCCCCCAGGTGGGACGCGAATTCCGGCTGGATGCCGCCATGCTGGAGGACTACTACGTGCCGGCCGCCGGCGGCGAGATGGTGCCGCTCTCCGCGCTGGTGAGCTTCGAGCGCACGGTGGAACCCGCCGAGCGCACGCAGTTCCAGCAGCTGAACTCCATTGCCGTCGAGGGCGCGATGGCGCCGGGCGTTACCCTCGGCGATGCGCTGGAATTCCTGGACGAGCGGGCGGCGGCATCTTTCCCCGTTGGCTTCAGCTGGGACTACAGCGGCGAATCACGGCAGTACAAGCAGCAGTCGAGCGCGCTGGTGATCACATTCTTCATCTCGCTGCTCGTCATCTACCTGGTGCTGGCCGCCCAGTTCGAGAGCTGGCGCGACCCGTTCATCATCCTGGTCTCCGTGCCGATGTCCGTCGCCGGCGCGCTGATCTTCATGACGCTGGGTCTGGCGACGATCAACATCTACACCCAGGTGGGTCTGATCACGCTGATCGGGCTGGTGGCGAAGAACGGTATCCTGATGGTGGAGTTCGCCAATCAGGTGCGCGCGCGCGAGGGGCTGGACAAGCGCGCCGCCGTGGAGAGGGCGGCGGCCGTGCGGCTGCGGCCCATCCTGATGACCACCGCGGCCATGATCTTCGCCATGGTGCCGCTGCTGACCGCCTCCGGCGCCGGCGCCGTGAGCCGCTTCAACATCGGATTGGTCATCGCCAGCGGTCTGGGCATCGGCACGCTGTTCACGCTGTTCGTCGTGCCGGCGTTCTACCTGCTGCTGTCCGGCGAAATCGAGCACCAGCCAGAGAACGCGTAGGAGGGCCTTCAGGCCCGACCATGCAATGAATCGGGGCTAAAGCCCCTCCCACAGGCACCCTGTAGGAGGGCCTTCAGGCCCGATCCCACAATCAGGAACGCAGCGGTTTCGTGTGCGCCGTGTCCAGGTACTCGTCCAGCGACACGATGCGCCCGTCCTCCACCTTGATGATGGCGCAGGCGGGCATCGCGAAGCGCTCGCCGGACGGCAGCGTGCCGCGCAGCACGTGTTGCTGGTAGTAACCGCCGGGGATCGGCTCCCGTCGCACGATGTCGTACTCCAGGCCGGTCAGCTTGCGGTGCATCCACTGCAGTGACTTGATGTTCTCCTCCACCGGCTGCAGCGCCTGGTCGAAGTTGTGCCAGATCCGCGCATCCGGGGCGTAGAGTTCGCGCACGGTGTCCACGTCGCAGGCCTCCAGCGCCGCCATGAAGCGCTCGGCCAGCTCCAGATTGTCGTCCGCCTCCGTCATCACGCCGCTCCCTCTTCTTTCTTGTTGTCCATCTCGAAGTAGTCGCGCCAGCGGGCGATCCGGC
>CAYQZN010000368.1:0-2789 GCA_964421805.1 uncultured Woeseiaceae bacterium | reverse complement strand
CCCTGGGTGTGCTGCAGGATGGTCTCGAGCTTGTCCAGCGCCTTCGCCAGGCGGGCCTCGGGCGTGCGGCCGGCCTCGTACTCCTCCCACAGGCCGACGATGCTCTCGCGCTGCCGCGCAGCCAGCGGGCGTACCAGGGTCTGCAGGTCGCGGCGCTCGCGCTCGCTCTTGCCCGGTGCGTCCTCCTGCTCCGGCGCGGGCACGTCGCCGCTGATGGCCTCGCCCAGATCGTGGACGATGCACATCCGGATGAAGCGCGGGAAATCGAGATCCGGATACTCGTCGGCCACCAGCATCGCCATCAGGCACAGCCGCCAGGTGTGTTCGGCCACGCTCTCCCGCCGCCCGCCGGAGGTCCACGCATGGCGCTCGGTCTCCTTCAGGCGCTCGGCGGCGCGCAGGAAATCGAGCAGTCCCTCCAGTTCTCCGGCGTCGGCTTTCAGCAAAACGGTCACTCCCCTGCGCATGGCCCGGACGACAGACGCTAACCGACCGGCCCCGTGCTGTCATCCGCCCGCCCGCCCGGCGCCTCTCGGAAAGCCCGGATTGCCGCTCCCCGGGGGCACACCTAGCGTCGGCAGGACAGGACACGGAGCAGGGCCATGCAGAGCACCGCCGCGAAGAAGAAGCCGCCGTTCCCCGCCAACGGGAGCGAGAAGGATCAGCTCAGGTTCCTGCTGGGTTATGCCATCCAGGCGCCTTCCGGCCACAACTCACAGCCGTGGCTGTTCCGCCTGCGGGACGATGCGGTCGAGTTGTATGCCGACCGTCGACGGGCGCTGCCCGTGGTGGATCCCCAGGACCGCGAGCTCACCATGTCCTGCGGCGCCGCCCTGGACCATCTCGCCGTCGCCGCACGCTATTTCGGGCGGGCACCGGTGCTCGAACCGCTGCCCGACGAGGGCGACACCGACCTGCTCGCAGTATTCCGCCTCGGGGACGCCGTGACGCCGGACGAGGAAGACCGGGCGTTGTTCGATGCCATCCCCGAGCGGCGGACGACCCGGCATGCGTTCGAGCAACGCCGCCTGCCGCCGCCGCTGCAGGCCCGCTGCCGGGAACTGGCCGCGCGCGAGGGCGCCGAGCTCACTCTGGTGGGGGATGACGCCACCAAGGCCGAGATAGCGGATCTCGTCGCCGAGGGCGACCGCAGTCAGTTCGCTGATGCGGGTTTCCGCCGGGAACTCGCCTCCTGGGTGCATTCGCGCCGCTCCGAGAGCCGCGACGGCATGTCCGGCGAAGCCTTTGGCGTCCCCGACGTGCTCTCACCGGTGGGCGCGCTGGTGATCCGCACTTTCGACCTGGGCAACGGCGTCGCGGCCGGGGATGCGAAGAAGATCATGGCCGGCTCGCCCCTGCTGGCCATCCTGAGCACGCCGGAGGACGGCGTCGCCCACTGGCTGCGGGCCGGCCGAGCGCTGTCCCGGGTGCTGCTGCGTCTCGCCGCCGACGGCGCCACCGCAGCCTACCTCAACCAGCCGCTGGAGACGCCCCAGCTCCGCCCCCTGCTGCAGGACGTAATGGGCACCGACGACGCGCCCCAGCTCCTGCTCCGTCTCGGCTACGGCCCGAAAACGAAGGCCAGCGTCCGCCGGCCGCTGAGCGAAGTCCTCATCTGATCCGGGGCGGTCGGCGCTTTGACCGATTGAATCAACTTCCCCGCGACTTGGCGTATAGTTGCCGGGCGGCTGTGACCGCAGACCAAAGTCATAACCACAACTACAACCAAGACCCGCAAGGGGGAGAGCCAAATGAAGACGAAGATCACCGGCCTTTTCGCGGCCGCAGTACTGCTGTGCCTGACTGCCACGGGCGCCATCGCCCAGGATCATTCCCGCAACTGGGAAGACGGCCATGTGGTGCAGATCACCCACGTGCACATCAAGCCCGGCATGTTCAATGCCTACATCAACGACCTGAACAGCCTGTGGCGCAAGTCCCTGGACATCCAGAAGAAGGACGGCCACGTCATCGACTACGCCATGTATTCCAATCCCAACGCCCGCCAGGGCGAGCCGGACCTCATCCTGAGCGTCACCTACAAGAACTGGGCAACGTTCGACCAGGGGATCGAGTATTTCGAGAAGGTTTCCGAGCAGCTCAAGGGCTCCATGGAAGCGATGCGCATGGCCTCCATCGATCGCGAGGAGCTGCGCACCATCGGCAGCACGATCGTCCTGCAGGAAGTGAAGTTCGCGGACTGACGGATCCTGCGTCGCGGGCCGGCGCGCTCCCATGGGCGTGCCGGCCCGTCTTCGGGTAGGCTACGGCCGGGGCGACCTCGAGAGCCGTAGCCATGAAACTCACCCGACGCCGATTCGTCACCCACCTGCTGCCCGGCGCCGCGCTGGCCCTGGCGCTGCCGCCGGCGAAAGCCAGCCCGGCCGCGAGCTTCGTCCACGGCGTCGCCAGCGGCGACCCGACCGCCACCGGCGTCCTGCTGTGGACGCGGGTGACGCCCCGCTTCGAGGCCGAGACGGAAGTGACCTGGGAGCTGGCCGCCGATCCGGACTTCGACCGCATCCTGCGCCGCGGCACGGCGGCCGCGCTGCCCGCGCGCGACTACACCGTCAAAGCGGAGGTAGAAGGCCTCGATCCCGGGCGGCACTACTACTATCGCTTCCGGGCCCTGGGCGCGGTATCGCAGACCGGCCGCACGCTCACCCTGCCGGTGGGTCCGGTGGACCGCTTCGTGGTGGCGGCCTGCTCGTGCTCCAACTACCCCGCCGGTTACTTCAACGCCTACCGGGCCATGGCGCAGACCGACGACATCGACGTGGTGCTGCACC
>CAYQZN010000367.1:0-2791 GCA_964421805.1 uncultured Woeseiaceae bacterium | reverse complement strand
TGCACGTCGACGGCCGTGGCCGAGCGCGGCAACTCCAGCGCCGGGTCCAGTTCCAGCGTGCCCTGCGCCCGTGACCGGTCGGCGGCGATCTCGGCGCAACGGCGGTTGAAAGCCTCGACGTCGTCTTCCAGCTCGTCGATGACGGCGTTCCACACGGCCTCCTGGGCGGTGCAGCGCAGGCTCGAGTAGAAGCGGAACTGCGGATGGGGCTTCAGCGCGGCGTGCACTTCCTCGGCGTTGGCCGGGTCGCGGTCATGCTCGGCACGGAATGCGGGCAGAACGTCGTTCTCCCAGGCCTGCTGCATGGATGCCGCCACGTCGGTGAGCACGTGGGCCCGCAGCGAGGAGACGAAACGCTCGCGGGCACGCTCGTCGCGGGATTTCGGGATGTCGAGGCCGTGGCCGAGACGGGTATCGATCATGCTGCTCTCCGCCTTACCTCGAAGATCAAATGTGAACGATCATGAACCGCGGACGATGCTATCACAGTGCCTGGTCGCGCCTGGTTCGAGGTGGCGGTTGTTGTCCGATCGGGCCTGAAGGCCCTCCTACAGGGTGCCGGTGGGAGGGGCTTTAGCCCCGATTCATCAGCCCTTTCGGGCCTGAAGGCCCTCCTACAGGGGTGGCGGGCGCTGGCTGTCCTCGTACATGCGGATGAAGAAGCCGCGGATCGCATTCTCGGCCTCCGCCCGGGTCATGAGCCGCTTCTCCTCCATGAGCTTCGCCATATCGGCGATGGAGCGCCGGCCGTCGATCATGCTCATGATGAACGCGTGCACGCGCGTGGAAACCGCCTGCATGCGGAAGTTCTCCAGCGCCGGCACGGGCTCGGCGCCCACCACCAGCCAGTCGGGCAGCGCCTTGTGGCGGGGCGGCCGTTCGGCCTCGGCGGTCTTCGCAGCGACGACGGTGACCACCTGCTCCCGCCGGCCGTGGCGGCTCAGCGGCGAGTCCATGTAGGGGATCTCCCGCTCGGTCACCGACGGTTCGCCGAAACCCGCACCAGCAATAATCTCCAGCGCCTCCTCCAGGCTGTAGTTCTGCGCCGGCGATGGCGTGCGGAACGCCGCCGAGCCGAACCAGACCCAGCGGCCGCCGGCGGCGAGCAGACGGTTCCAGCGTGCGGCCTGCACGGCCAGATCCTCCGGCAGGACGTCCACCAGCCAGGGAGTCACGACGGTGTCGAAGGCGCCATCGCAGAAAGGGGGCCGGAGCGCACTCGCCAGCACGTGTTGCAGGCCCGGGCGGGCAGGCTCGGGCGCCGCCAACTCCCGCGCCACCGCCACGTCCCCGGCCCGGCGCGGCGCGATCGGGAACTCGTGCAGGGACACGGTCTCGCCGGCGCAGAGCGTGGCCGCGGCCAGCACGAGCAACGGGTTGAAATCCAGGGCGACCGTGAGCTCGGGAGCCAGCGTTTGATGCAGGTCGTAAGCGAGGCGCCCCGCGCCGGCGCCGGGCACCAGCATGCGGCCGGGTGCCTCGCCATCCAGCGCCGCGGCCACCGCCTCGAGCGAGCGGCGGTTCTCCTCGTCGCCCCAGACCCAGTCGCGGTGGATGTTCGGGTAGTAAGCGGTCAGGCCGACCTCCGTCGGCAGCCGGGTGCGCAAGGCCAGATGGGTCTCGTAGGTGGCCTCGGATGCGCCCGCGCCCAGCGGGGCGAGCAGGGTCTTCAACTCTCCGGCGTGAGCGCGCCAGGCCTCGATCTGACGGCGCAGCCGGCGTTCGGTGGACGCGAGCAGCCCGCCACCCTCCAGCGCGGCCAGCGCCGCCTGCTCGTCCTTCGCGATATCCGCGAGCGCGAAGTCGTAGCGCTGGCGCCACTCCGCCAGCGCGTTGTCCGGGTCGGCGAACAGCCAGGGCACGCCGGCGAGCGACGGAAAGCCGGTGGCGCAGCCCGGGCAGCGCAGCGTATCGCCCTCGGCCTCGAGAGACCGGTCGCAGCGCGGACAGGCCAGCAGCGCCGGCAGAGGAGAACCCGCCCCCATAGTCAGCCACCCTCCCCGACGATACGCTCGGCCAGCACCCGGCCGTTCCGCACGCAGTCGTTCATGGCGATACCGCGATAGGCATTGCTGTTGAGATAGAGCCCCCGGTGGCTGGCTAGCCGCTCGAAGATGGCGTCCACCCGCCCGATATGCCCGGGCGCATAGCTGGGGATGCCCCGGGGCCAGCGCTTCACGTAGGTGACGTCCGGGTCGGCGCTCAGGCCCATCGTGGCACGGACGCCGTCCAGCGCCGTGCGCACGAGGCCCTGTTCGTCCTGGTCCACGAGTTCCGGGTTGCGCTGCCCGCCGATGATGAGTCGCACGATCCGACCGCCTTCCGGGGCACGGTCCGGGAAGATGCTGCTGTCCCACAACACCCCCAGCACGGGCAGCTTCGCGCTGGTGGTCGTCAGCAGCCCGAAGCCCGGAAGCTCGCGATCCAGCTGCCGGTAGCCGAGGCCGACGACCGCCACCGGCGAGTAATCGATGGCACCGACGCGCTTGCCCAGTCCGGCATCGAGTTCTCTCACCATGTCCGCCGCCGCGTACGACGGCGAGGCGATCACCACCCGGTCGAATTCCGGCGTGTCGGAGGGCGTGCGCAGCACGTAGCGACCACCCGGGCTACCCTGGTTACCTTGGCGCAACACGCCATGCACCGGCTCGCCCAGGCGCCATTCCGCGTCGATGACCTCGTGCAGGTGCCCGATCAGCGCGCTCACCCCGCCCTTGAAGCTCATCAGGATGCCGCCGGGGCCCGCCTGCTTCTTGCGCCTCGCCAGCATGCCGCGGAATAGTCCGCCGTG
>CAYQZN010000366.1:0-2822 GCA_964421805.1 uncultured Woeseiaceae bacterium | reverse complement strand
GCTCCACCATGGCCGGTACCTGTTCGCTCTGGTCAGGGTGGACCAGAAACACGATTTCGTAGTGTCTCATCGTATCCCCTTTCGGATTACAGCCGCCCGCCTTCCGGTGCGGCAAGAGGTTATGTGGAGTCCCGCGTGGATGCGGGCCGCGAATATTAACCGAGCCCCGGCGCAGACGCAATCGAGCGGCGCTGTCGGCAGGCCTCGTACAGGCACACCCCGGCCGCCACGGACACGTTCAGGCTCTCCACGCTGCCGGCCATCGGGATGGCGATCACGGCATCGCAGCGCTCCGCGACCGCCGCCGCCATGCCCCTCTCCTCGCCGCCGAGCACGAGGGCGACCGCACCGGTGAGATCCGTACCGTAGAGGCCGGCCTCGGCACCGTCCGCGGTACCGATGACGCGCACCCCGTAGTCGTGCAGCCAGTCGATGACCCGGGGCAGGCGTTCCACGCGGGCCAGCGGCACCGACTCGGCGGCCCCCGTCGCCACCTTCCGGACGGCAGGCGTGATGCCGGCTGCGTGGCGGCGCGGGATGACCACCGCGTCCACCCCGGCGGCGTCCGCGGTGCGCAGGCAGGCGCCCAGATTGTGAGGGTCCTGCACGCCGTCCAGGACCAGCAGCAGCAGGGTCTCGCCGGCCGTCAGGCGCTCCTCCACCAGCGTGCGCAGCGCGGCCTCGTCCAGCGACGAGGCGCCCCGGAGTTCCGCCACCACGCCCTGATGCCGGGTGCCGGCAGCGAGCGCGTCCAGCCGGTTCCGCGCCACCCGCTCGACGGCCACGCCGGCAGCGCCGGCGCTCTCCAGCAACCCGCGGATGCGCTCGTTGTCGACGCGGCGATCCAGGAGCAACCGCCGGACCCGGCCCGGGTCCTCGTCCAGCAGACGCGCCACGGCATGGATGCCGGCGCTGAAGCGGGCGCTAGTCACCGCGGTCGGCGAGCCGGAAGTCGATGCGCCGGGTGTCCAGATCCACCCGGTTGACGGTCACCGGCAGCTCGTCACCGAGGGCGTACGCCTTGCCGCTGCGGCTGCCGACCAGGCGCTGGGAGCCCGCCTCGTACTCGTAATAGTCGTTACCGAGGGTGGAGACGTGCACCAGACCGTCGATCTGGTACTCGGGGATCTGCACGAACAGGCCGAAGTGGGTCACGCCCGTCACCACGCCTTCGTAGTCGTTGCCGATCTTGTCCTCCATGAACTGGCACTTCAGCCACGCCTCCACCTCACGTGTGGCGTCCTCGGCGCGGCGCTCGTGGGCGGAGGTGAGCTGGCCCAGTCGTTCCATGTCGCCCCGGTCGTAGCCGAACGCCTTCGGCTTGCCGCCGTTCACCAGGTGCTTGATGGCGCGATGGACCAGCAGGTCCGGATAACGGCGGATCGGCGACGTGAAATGGGCGTAGGCAGTCAGGGCCAGACCGAAGTGGCCGATGTTCTCCGGCGTGTACTCCGCGTGGGCCATCGAGCGCAGCAGCGCCATGGAGATGGCCTGGGAATCGGGCCGATCCTGCACCTCCTGCATCAGCTTGCCGAAGTCCTTCGCCTCCACGTGCTCGGGATGCGGCACCTTCAGGCCCAGGCCGAGGAGGTACTCGCGGAAGTCCTGGAACTTCTCCGGATCCGGCTTCGCGTGAACGCGGAACAGCGTCGGCACTTTGTGCTGTCGCAGATACTTCGCGGCCTCGACATTCGCCGCGATCATGCACTCCTCGATGAGACGGTGCGCGTCGTTGCGCTCGAAGGCCCGAATGGCCTCGATCTCGCCGCCCTCGTCCAGCTCGATCCTGACCGCCGGGATATCGAGCTCCAGCGCGCCGCGCCGGGCGCGGGCCTTCGCGAAGGCCCGATAGACGTCGTGCAGGTTGCGGACATGCGGCTCGATGTCGTCCCGCACCCCGGCATCGCGGGGCTTCGCGCCCTCGATCAGGTTGCCGACCTGCTCGTAAGTCAGCCGGGCGGCGGAGCGCATCAGCGCCTCGTAGAACGTCGAGCGGCGTACCTTGCCGCCGGGCCCCACGATCATCTCGCAGACCAGGCAGAGCCGGTCCACCTTCGGATTCAGCGAACACAGCCCGTTGGACAGCACGGTCGGCAGCATCGGCACCACCCGGTCCGGGAAATAGACCGAGGTGCCGCGCTTGGTCGCCTCCCGGTCGATGTCCGAACCGCGCGCTACGTAATGGCCCACGTCCGCGATGGCCACCAGCAGGCGCCAGCCGTTCTCCACCGGCTCGCAGTAGACGGCATCGTCGAAATCCCTGGCGTCGGCGCCGTCGATGGTCACCAGCGGCAGGTCGCGCAGGTCGCGCCGTCCCTCCTTGGCCGAACGGGGCACGTATTTGCCGAAGGCCTTCTCCTCCTCGCGCACGCCCTCCGGCCACCGATGGGGGATGCCGTGAGCGTGGATGGCAAGGTCGGTGGCCATGCCCCGCTGCCCGGGCGCACCGAGCACGCGGGTGATGCGGCCGGTGGGCTGCTCCTGGCGGGACGGGAAGTCGACCATTTCGGCGACCACCATCTCTCCGTGCTTCGCGCCGCCGGTCTCTTCCCGGGGGATCAGCACCCGGTGCTGGATACGCGGATTGTCGGGCAGGACCAGCCCGATGCCGCGCTCGCGGATGTACTGGCCCGCCACTTCGCGCGTGCGGTGCTCCAGCACCTCGATTACCTTGCCTTCGGCGCGCCCCCGGTGGTCGCGCCGGATCACCTTCACCGCGATCCGGTCCTCGTGCATCACCTCCTGCATCTCCCGGGGCGACAGGTACACGTCCTCGCCGCCCTCGTCCGGGATCAGGAAGCCGAAGCCGTCCGGATGCGCCT
>CAYQZN010000365.1:0-2824 GCA_964421805.1 uncultured Woeseiaceae bacterium | reverse complement strand
GCCTGAACGAGGAGCTCCAGGCCGAGATCCGCGAGCAGATGGTGAAGCTCGCCCGGGGCCTGAACGTGGTGGGTCTCATGAACACCCAGTTCGCCATTCAGAACGGCATCGTGTACCTGCTGGAGGTCAACCCGCGCGCATCGCGCACGGTGCCGTTCGTCTCGAAGGCCACCGGCATCCCGCTGGCCAAGGTGGCGGCCCGCGTGATGGTGGGCGAGTCCCTGGCGGTGCAGGGCTACACGGGGCAGGTGACACCGCACTTCTATTCGGTGAAGGAGTCCGTGTTCCCGTTCGCCAAGTTCCCGGAGGCCGATCCCATCCTCGGCCCGGAGATGAAGTCCACTGGCGAGGTGATGGGTACCGGGCGGACTTTCGGCGAGGCCTACGCCAAGGCCCAGCTCGCCTCCGGCGTGATCCTGCCGCGCCGGGGCACCGCGCTCCTGTCGGTGCGCGACCGGGACAAGGACGGTGCCGTCGCGCTGGCGGAGCTGCTAGTGGCCAGAGGATTTGATATCGTGGCCACCGACGGCACCGCGAGAGCGCTCAAGGCCGCCGGTGTGCCGTGCCGGCGCATCAACAAGGTCAGGGAAGGGCGCCCGCACATCGTCGACGTTATCAAGAACGGAGAAATCTCGTTCATCGTCAACACGACGGAGGGCAAGCAGGCCATCCGTGATTCGCACTCCATCCGGGGTGAGGCGGTGCACAAGAAGGTGACCTATTACACGACGCTGGCGGCAGCCGTGGCGACGTGCAAGGCCCTTGCGCATCTGGACGATGACGAGGTCAACCGACTGCAGGACCTGCACAAGGAGTTGGCAGCTTGACGAAAGTACCGATTACATTGCGAGGCGCGGAGAAGCTCCGCGAGGAACTGAAGCGTCTCAAGAGTCAGGAACGGCCGCGGGTCATCCAGGCCATCGCGGAGGCGCGCGCCCATGGCGATCTCAAGGAGAACGCCGAGTACCACGCCGCGAAGGAGCAGCAGGGCTTCATCGAGGCCCGCATCAAGGACATCGAGGGCAAGCTCTCCCACGCCCAGATCATCGACGTCACCCAGCTCGGCGAGGGCGGCAAGGTGGTGTTCGGCGCCACCGTGCAGCTGATCGAGGAGGCGAGCGGCGAGGAGATCACCTACCGGATCGTCGGCGAGGACGAGGCGGACATCAAGAACGGGCTGATCTCGGTGACCTCGCCGATCGCCCGCGCGCTGATCGGCAAGGAAGAGGGCGAACAGGTCACCGTGGCGGCGCCCGGCGGCGACAAGCACTACGAGATCGTGGAGGTGCGCTACGTCTGACGGGGCGGGCCGCAGGGCCCCGGAGACGGGCTCAGACGACGATGCGGGGTTTCTCCGGATGGCGGCGGTAGAGCAGCGCGACGTGGCCGATGCGCTGGACCACCTCCGCACCGGTGGCGTCGGCGAGGGTGTCGATGACGGCGTCGCGGCCTTCCCGGTCGGCTCCGTGCACCTTCGCCTTCACCAGTTCGTGGTGCTCCAGCGCCAGGTCGCATTCGCGGATGACGCCTGCGGAGGCGCCGGCGTCGCCCACCAGGATGACCGGCTTGAGGTCGTGTCCGAGGCGGCGCAGGTGTTTTCGCTGTTTCTCGCTGAGTGCCATGGCGTCGCAGTTTACCAGCAGCCGGGCCTCCGCGAACGCTCCGCGAGCGGATCCTGAGGCGCCCGTGAGCAACCCGAAGGGCAGTTCCGCCGGCTGGCGCCAGCGCCAGGAGCGTGATCCCTACGTCCAGCGCGCGCGCGACGAGGGTTACCGCTCCCGGGCCGTGTACAAGCTGGAGGAACTGCTGCAAAAAGCCCGCCTGCCGGGCCGCCCCGATCTCGTCATCGACCTGGGGGCGGCGCCGGGAGCCTGGAGCCAGTACGTCGTGCGCCGGTACGGGGAGAAGACCCGGGTGCTGGCGCTCGACATCCTGCCGATGGACGAGATTCCCGGCGTGGAATTCCTGCTGGGGGATTTTACCGAGTCGGAAGTTCTACAGGCGCTGACGGCGAAGCTCGCCGGGGAGCGGGCGGACCTTGTGTTGAGCGACATGGCCCCCAACATCTCCGGAAACCGATCCGTGGACCAGCCGCGGGCGATGTATCTGGCTGAATTGGCGATGGAACTCGCCTGCGACACGCTGAGCCCCGGCGGCACCTTCCTCTGCAAGGTGTTCCAGGGCGAGGGGTTCGACGATTTCGTACGGGCTGCGCGGGAGCGTTTCCGCCAGGTCCGGGTGGTCAAGCCGAAGGCGTCACGGCCCGCCAGCCGCGAGGTCTATCTGCTGGCGAGAAACTAACAACTGTAGTACGGTCTAACGTTTAGACTGCGTCTAAGCATGGCCAAGGAAGAGGGGCCGGAGTGAACGATCTCACCAAGAACATTATTGTCTTCGTCGTCATCATCGTCGTCCTGCTGTCCGTGGCGCAGGGCTTCGGTCCCGTCGGCACCCAGTCGCAGGAGGTCCCGTACTCGGACTTCCTGGAACAGGTGCGTAGCGGCAACGTCGAAGAGGTGGTCTTCGAAGGCCGCAACATCCATTTCACCCGCGACGACAGCGGGCGTTACATGACCTACAGCCCCGAGAGCGACAACACCGTCCTCATCGGCGAGCTCATGGACAACAACGTGGACTTCCGCGCCAAACAGCAGGAAGGCCAGGGCTTCTGGACCCAGCTGTTCATCAACTCCTTCCCCATCCTGCTGCTGATCGGCGTCTGGGTGTATTTCATGCGCCAGATGCAGGGCGGCGGCGCCGGGCGCGGCGCCATGTCGTTCGGCAAGAGCAAGGCGAGACTGCTCGGCGAGGACCAGGTCAGCGT
>CAYQZN010000364.1:0-2833 GCA_964421805.1 uncultured Woeseiaceae bacterium | reverse complement strand
CCGGTGAACGGCCGGCCCACCTTCGAGCGCACCGCCGACGGCGAGCCCTACCAGGTCGGCCTGTCGATGAAGAACAACGCCTGGTGGATGACCATCACGGTGCCGCTGTTCTACCCGAATCCGCTCGGCGGCGACTACCAGCCCTACATCGGCGGCACCTATCACGCGACCGAGATGTTCAATTTCATGGGCGACATCGACGACCTGGTGGACGCCGGCAAGGACACCGCCGACGTGCGCGTTGGCTGGGTGCGCCGTTCCCAGTGGCTGCCGTGGATGCAGATGGGCGGCCGTCACGGCGATATCTACATGCACACGGCGGGACTCAAGATCAACGGCTATGACGAGCTCTCGGATACCATGAAGGCGCAGATCGAGGAGAATTACCCGATCTATCGCGAGCCCCCGCCGGTGGACGATGCCCGCCGCAACGTCACCAGCTGGTCGTATTTCCGCAGCCTGATGGAGCAGCGGCGCGAGGCGCGCGAGGAAGCGGGAGCCCGCCACTGATCGTCCGTCCTCTTTAGATTGCCATGAGCGACGAGCGCCTGCTCGACGTCCGCAATCCGCGCACCGGCGAGTACGATTACCGGATCGCGGCGGCCGACGCCGGGGCCGTGGCCACCGCCGCGGCCCGCCTGCGGGCGGGCCAGCCGCGGTGGGCGGCGCGGCCGCTCGAAGAGCGCATCGGGGTGCTGGGTCAATGGGTCGATGCGTTGTCCCGTCATCGGCAAGAGCTGCTCGATGCGCTGGTCGGCGACACCGGGCGTTACTTCGTCTCCATGGCGGAGATCGGCGGCGTCGCCGGCACCGTGCAGCGCTGGTCACGGCTCGCGCCGGAGATACTGGCCGAGCCGCTGCACTCGTCCTCGGTACCCGGCATCACCTACCGCACCCAGCTGGTGCCCGTGCCGCTGGTGGGCGCCATCAGTCCCTGGAACTTCCCGCTGACGCTGTCGATCATCGACGCCATACCGGCACTGATCGCGGGTTGCGCGGTGCTGGTGAAACCGAGCGAGGTGACGCCACGCTTCGTCGCGCCGCTCGCGGCGGCGCTGGCGGAGGCGCCGGAGCTCGATGCCGTGCTCGGCTTCGTGCAGGGCGACGGCGCCACCGGCGCGGCGCTGATCGACAACGTGGACGCCGTGTGCTTCACCGGCAGCGTGGCCACCGGCCGCAAGGTAGGGGCGGCGGCAGCCGCGCGCTTCATCCCGGCGTTCCTGGAGCTCGGCGGCAAGGACCCCATGGTGGTTATGGCGAGCGCCGATCCGAAGCAGGCGGCGGCCACGGCGCTGAGGGCCTCGGTGACGGCGACCGGACAGGCGTGTCAGTCCATCGAGCGGGTGTACGTCGCGCGGGATATCTTCGACGAGTTCGTCGCGGAACTGGTCGCAGCCGCGGAGCAGGTCGAGCTGAACTGGCCCGATATCCATGAAGGCCACATCGGCCCGCTGATCTTCGACCGCCAGGCGCAGACCATCCGCGCGCAGCTGGAGGAGGCGGTGGCGCGCGGGGCGCGCATCCGCACGGGCGGCGAGATCGAGACTCACGGCGGCGGCCTGTGGATACGGCCGACGGTGGTGACAGATGTGGATCACGACATGGCGCTGATGCGCGAGGAGACCTTCGGGCCGGTGATACCGGTGATGCCGTTCGATACCGTGGAGGAGGCCGTCGCGCTCGCCAACGACAGCGAGTTCGGCCTCTCGGCCGCGGTTCTGGCCGGCAGCCTGGAGGAGGCCGAGGCCGTGGGCCGGCAGCTGGAGGCGGGTGCGGTCAGCCTCAACGACGGGTCGATGACCGCCCGGTTCTACGAGGCGGAGAAGGATTCGTTCAAGTACTCCGGTCTGGGCGGCTCACGCATGGGCCCGGCCGGCATGCGCCGCTTCCTGCGCCGGCGTGCGCTGATCCGCCAGGAGAATGCGCCCGCCACCATCGAGGCGCTGGCCGAACGCCACGGCCGACCCTGAGCGCCGCGCCGGGCACGCGCGCTCAGAACATCTCGGACGGACCGGCCTCCCGCGAGCCCTGCTTGCTGCGGCTCGGGATGAAGTCGCCGGTGATCATCTCCGAGTAGGGCATGCCGGGGCCTACCATCGGGAAGACGCTGGCCTCCGGGTCGATGATGACCTCCAGGAAGGCCGGGCCCGGATACTCGATGAACTCGCGGATGGTCTCGGGCACCCGCTGCTTGTCGTCGAGCCGGACCGCGTACTGGAAGCCGTCCGCCTGGGCTGCCCTGACGAAGTCCTTGCTGTGCAGGGACTTGTCGCTCGCCGACAGGCGGCCGCGATAATAGAGCCGCTGCCACTGCTTCACCATGCCGTCGCCGTAGTTGTTCAGCACCACCACCTTCACCGGCAGCTCGTAGGTGGTAACCGTCTCCAGCTCGCCAAGATTCATGCGAACACTGGCGTCGCCGTCGATGTCGATGACGAGCCGGTCCCGGCGCGCGAACTGGGCGCCGACGGCGGCCGGCAGGCCGAACCCCATCGTGCCCATGCTGCCGGAGGTGAGCCACAGGCGCGGCGCCTTGAAATCGAAATACTGAGCCGCCCACATCTGATGCTGGCCGACGCCGGTCGAGATGATGGCTTGGCCGCCCGTGAGCCGGTTGATTTCCTCGATCACGTACTGGGGCTGGATCAGGTCGCTCGCCCGGTCGTAGTTCAGCGCGTAGGTCTTCTTCAGCTCGGCGATCTCGCCGTGCCAGCGGGCGTAGTCCTTGTCGAAGCCGATGCGCCGGCCGTAAGCGGAGAGCTTGCGCAGGCTGGAGGCCAGCTCGCCGATGTAGTGCCAGTGCACGCTCTTGACCTTGCCGATCTCCGACGGG
>CAYQZN010000363.1:0-2834 GCA_964421805.1 uncultured Woeseiaceae bacterium | reverse complement strand
TAGAAGTCCGGCGACAGATGTCCCTGGTAGTAGACGTCGCAGCGCTTGCCGTCGAAGTCGCCGTCGCCCTGTGCCGGCGAGCGGATGATCTCGTGGTAGGCGGCGACGTAGGGGATGGCGTCCCCGCCCGGCACCATCTGGTTCGCCACCCGGGAGTTGGCGCCGTCGGCGCCGATGACGGCCCGGGCGCGGACCGTCCGCGGTTCCGCGCCGCGGCCGTCCTCCCGGGCGCGGTAGTGCACGATGGCCGTGCCGTCGTCGTCCCGGGTGATCTCGCGGAAGGTGCCCTGGCGACGGTCGGCGCCCGCGGCGGCCGCCCGCACCCGCAGCCATTCGTCGAATTCTTCCCGGTCCACCATGCCGACGTAGCCGCCCTCGATGGGCATGTCGACGCCGCGGCCGGACGGCGCCACCATGCGTGCGGAGTCGACCTTGGCCACCAGCAGCGCGTCGGGAATCTCGAAGTCCCGGATCAGTCGTGGCGGGATGGCGCCGCCGCAGGGCTTGATGCGCCCTTCCCGGTCCAGCAGCAGCACGGAGCGGCCCTGGCGGGCGAGCGTGGCGGCGGCAGTGGCCCCGGCGGGTCCGCCGCCGACCACGACTACTTCGAATTCTTCCATGTCGTTTCCCCTGTCATTGTCTGCCCGTCTCCGTCGCCAGCCGCACCGGCCCGGTCTGTGGCGTTTCGCTGCCGCGTTCTCCGGTATGGCCCACCCGCGCGGCCAGCACGGTAGCCGCCAGGAACATCACGGCCTGGCTCGCGAACACCGCGCCGTAGGCGGTGGCCGGCAGGCTCACCAGGCTGCGCATCACGTCGACGCCCATGGTGCCGAGGAAGCCGCCCGCGCCGAACGCCACGGCCTGGGCGGCGCCCCAGAGACCCATGCGAACCCCTTCCCGGCGTTCTCTGCCCGCGGCGACCAGTGCCATCATCGAGCCGATGGCGGCTACGGCGAAGGCGCCGTTGGCCATGCCGAGCGCAAATATGCTGGTTTTTAGTGGCCATTGGTCGGCGACGAAGCCGCCCGCCGCCAGCGCGACCAGGGCGATGGCGGAGGCGATGCAGCCGCCGATGGTCCAGCCACTCAGCGTGCCGAAGCGCCGCGCCCCCAGTGCCACCAGGATCATGCCGACGAGCATGCCCGTGTTCTGCACGCCGGCGAGCTGGGTGGACTGGCCCGGGGTCAGGCCGAACACGGTGCCGGCGAAGGGCTCGACGATCAGCTCCTGGCCGCTGTACGCGAGCATGGAGACGAACACGAAGATGGAGAACCGCCGGGCCCGCGACTCGGACCAGACCTCGGCCAGCGCATGGCGGAACGGCGGCCCCGGTTCCTCGCCGGCGGCCGGGGTGGCGGCCTCTGCGGCATTGCCGTGACCCTCCACGTTGCGGATGGCGACCAGCGTCAGCAGGAAAGCCGCGCCGCAGACCACGCTGGTGACGGTGATCAGGCGCGGCAGAGAGAAGGGGTCGAGGAAATGGCCCGCCACTCCGGCCGTGACGGCGAAGCCGGCGATCATCATCAGCCAGACGGTCGTGGCCGCGGGGGCGCGGCGCTCCGGCGTGACTCGCTTCGCGAGCAGCACCAGCAGCGACGTGCCGGCGGCGCCTACGCCGACGCCGATAAGCAGGAATGCCAGCGCGGCCAGCGCCGCTCCGGCGACCGGATCCGTGGCCATCCAGGCGGTGGCGCAGGAGGCGGTGATACCGCCGATGCCGAGCACCGCCATGCCGCCGATGATCCAGGGCGTGCGCCGGCCGCCCAGGTCCGAACCGTAGCCGAGCCGCGGCCGCGAGACCTGCACGGCGTAGTGCAGCGCCACCAGCGCACCGGGCAGCATGGCGGCGAGGCCCAGTTCGACCACCATCACCCGGTTCAGGGTGGAGGTGGTCAGCACCACGATGGCGCCGAGCGCGGTCTGCACCAGGCCGACGCGGAAGATGCCGAACCAGCCCAGCGGCTTCACGGCGCGAGTTCCAGGGCGCGCAGCCCGAAGGCGCTGATCATCATGCCGGAGACGTACAGCGTGATGCCCGTGCCGTTGTACCAGGCGGCCTTGCCGCGGGGGTCTTTCAGCAGCCGCGGCATCAGCGCGAGCTGGCTGACCAGAACGGCGGCGACGCCGAGGGCCCAGGGCACGAGTCCCCACCACCAGAGGAAACCGATCACCGCCACCTGGGGCAGTGCCATGGTGACGCAGGCCAGGATGGCCGCGCGTTCGGGCCCGATGCGGGCCGGGATGGAACCCACGCCCATACGCAGGTCGCCCTCCACCGACTTGAAATCGTTCAGCGTCATGATGCCGTGGGCGCCTGCGCTGTAGAGCGCCGCCAGCACGAACACGCGCCAGTCCGGCATGGCGCCGCCGACCATGACGGCCGCGCCGGTGATCCAGGGCAGCCCCTCGTAGCAGGCGGCGACGGCCGTATTGCCCCACCAGCCGTTCTGTTTCAGGCGCAGCGGCGGTGCGCTGTAAACCCAGGCCAGGATCAGCCCGACCACCGCGGCGGCCAGCACCCAGGTGCCGAGGGCGGCGGCCAGAGCCAGCGACAGCATCGTCCAGGCGATCGCGATGTACAGCCCCCAGCGGCCGGGGATGCGGCCGGACGGGATCGGTCGATTCGGTTCGTTGATGGCGTCGACGTGGCGGTCGAACCAGTCGTTTGCCGCCTGGCTGGTCGCGCACACCAGCGGGCCCGCCAGCGCGATGCCCGCGGCGATCACCAGCCAGTTGCCGGACAGCGCCACGCCGGAGGAGACGACCCCGCACATGAAAGCCCACATCGGCGGGAACCAGGTGATGGGTTTCAGGAGTTCGAGTACGGCTCCCGG
>CAYQZN010000362.1:0-2852 GCA_964421805.1 uncultured Woeseiaceae bacterium | reverse complement strand
GTCCCGAGCCGATCTGGCTGGCCAGCCGTATGCGCTGGGCCTCGCCGCCGGAGAGGGTGTCCGCGCTGCGCTCCAGCGTGAGGTAGGACAGTCCGACGTCGTCGAGGAAGCCGAGCCGCTCGCCGATCTCCCTGACGATGCGTCCGGCCACCTCGCCGCGCCAGCCCGGCAGCTCCAGCACGCCGAAGAACGAGCGTGCGTCGCCCACGGCCATGGCGGAGATCTCGGCGATGCCCCGGTCGGCCACGAAGACATTGCGTGCCGCCCGGTTCAGCCGCGAGCCGCCGCAGGCGGGACACTGCTGGGTGCTCAAATACTTTGCGAGTTCCTCGCGGACGGTGGCCGACTCGGTCTCGCGATAGCGCCGCTGCAGATTCGGCAGCACGCCCTCGAACGGGTGGCGCTGGCTCACGCTGGCGCCCCGGCTGCTGGTGTAGCTGAACTCGATCTGCTCCTCGCCGCTGCCGTGCAGTATCACGTCGCGCACCGCCTCGGGCAGCTCGGCGAAGGGTGTCTCCACGTCGAAGCCGTAGTGGGCGGCGAGGTTGCCGATCATCTGGAAGTAATAGGTCGTGCGCCGGTCCCAGCCGCGGATGGCGCCGCCGGCCAGGCTGATGTCCGGATTGACCACGACCCGGTCCGGGTCGAAGAACTGCTTCACGCCGAGCCCGTCGCAGTCGGGACAGGCTCCGTGGGGGTTGTTGAAGGAGAACAGCCGGGGTTCCAGCTCGCTCAGGCTGTAGCCGCATTCCCGGCAGGCGTAGCGGTCCGAGAACGTGATCTCCTCGCCGTCGTCCGCGAGCGGCACCACGCGCGCCACGCCGTCGGACAGGCCCAGCGCCGTCTCGAAGGATTCGGCCAGCCGCAGCGCCAGGTCGGGGCGCACCTTGAAGCGGTCGACCACCGCCTCGACGGTGTGGCGCCGGCGCGCGTCCAGTGCCGGCGCGTCCGCCAGCTCGAGGATCTCGCCGTCGATACGGGCGCGCACGAAACCCTGGGCCTGCAGCTCCTGCAGCATCCGCGCGTGCTCGCCCTTGCGGTTGTCCACCAGGGGGGCCAGCAGCGCGAGACGGCTGCCTTCCGGCATCGCCAGCACGTGATCGACCATCTGACTGACCGTCTGCGCCTCGAGATCCAGACCGTGGTCCGGGCAGCGGGGGGTTCCGGCCCGTGCGTAGAGCAGGCGCAGGTAGTCGTAGATCTCGGTGACCGTCCCTACCGTCGAGCGGGGGTTGTGAGAGGTCGACTTCTGCTCGATGGAGATGGCGGGCGACAGGCCCTCGATGTGGTCGACGTCCGGCTTCTCCATCATGGAGAGGAACTGGCGCGCATAGGCGGACAGCGACTCCACGTAGCGGCGCTGTCCCTCGGCATAGATGGTGTCGAAGGCCAGCGAGGACTTGCCGGAGCCGCTGAGGCCGGTCAGCACGATCAGCCGGTCGCGGGGCAGCGACAGATCGATGTTCTGCAGGTTGTGCGTCCGTGCGCCGCGTATTTCGATACTGTCCATGGGAGCCGGCGGTGAGCGGGGGTCAACCTGTTAATATACGCCGCCTGCTTCCCGCCGCGCAAAAGCGCGAGAGCACAGCGGACCCGCCGCGACACCACAGGACCGGACATGCCAGACGAACAGACCATCCCGCCCGACGCGCAGCGCAAACGCATTTCACTCGAGCCGGGGGAGGGACGGATCATCGGCATGGTCAGCGGCATGGCCATGCTGCGCATGCTCGGCCTGTTCCTTCTGCTGCCGGTGCTCGCCCTCTGGGCCTCCGGCCTGGAGGGGGCCACGCCCATGCTGGTCGGTCTGGCGGTGGGCGGCTACGGGATCACCCAGGCCGTCTTGCAGGTGCCGTTCGGCACGCTGTCCGACCGCATCGGCCGCGTGCCGGTCATCGTGCTCGGGCTGACCGTCTTTGCCCTGGGCAGCTTCGTCGCGGCCATGAGCCACCACATCCTGGGCGTGATCGCAGGACGTCTCCTGCAGGGCGCGGGTGCCGTCTCGGCCACGCTGACGGCGCTGCTGGCCGATCACACCCGGGAGGAGATCCGCACTCGGGCCACCGCCATCCTCGGCATCTCCATCGGCAGCTCGTTCCTGATCGCGCTGGTACTCGGCCCGCTGGTGGCCAGCGTGACCGGCGTGCGCGGCCTGTTCTGGCTGGCCGGCTTCATGGCGCTGACCGCGCTGGCGCTCGCCACGGTGCTGCCCCGGACCAGGCCGGGCGCCCGTCAGGAGCGCGCGCGGCGGCTTACCGGGCGCCTCACCCCCGGTGTCGCCGCCATCGATGCCTCCATCTTCCTGCTGCACATGATGCTGACGGCGAGCTTCGTGGCGGCGCCGTTCCTGCTGCGCGACGCGCTCGGCGTGCCCATGGAGACCCAGTGGCGGACCTATTTCGGCGCGCTGGCGCTGTCCCTGGTGGCCACGGTGCCGCTGGTATTGCTCGGCGAGAAAGGCCGCGGCAGCTGGATCTTCGTGCTCTCCGTGGGCCTGCTGGCGCTCGGCCAGGGGTTGCTGTGGCAGGCTGCGGACGCCTGGGTCCTGGCCCTGGCGGGGCTGGCGATATTCTTCGCCGGGTTCAACTACCTGGAGGCGCGGCTGCCCGCCCGGCTGTCCGTGGTTGCGGGGCCGAGCGGCCGCGGCGGTGCGCTGGGCCTGTTCTACACCTCCCAGTTCCTCGGCGCGTTCGCCGGCGGCGTGGTCGGCGGGTGGCTGATGGGCGTGACCGACTACAGCGGTGTGTTCGTCGCGCTCGGCGTCGTCGGCGTCGTCTGGCTGCTGGTCACGATCGGCCTTGTTTTCGGGCGTAATCCCGCATTATAGCGGTGGGCATTTGGCGACCCAGCGC
>CAYQZN010000361.1:0-2854 GCA_964421805.1 uncultured Woeseiaceae bacterium | reverse complement strand
CCGACGATCCCAAGTCCTTCGCCGCCATGCGCTACACGGAGGCGCGGCTGACCCCCTACGCGGCGCTGCTGCTGGCCGAGCTCGGCCAGGGCACGGTGGACTGGGAGCCCAACTTCGACGGTTCCCTGGACGAACCCCTGGTACTGCCGGCGCGGCTGCCGAACCTGCTCCTGAACGGCACGACGGGTATTGCAGTGGGCATGTCCACGGACGTCCCGCCGCACAATCTCACCGAGGTGGCCGAGGCGCTGGTGCTGCTGCTGGACAAGCCGCGTTCGACGATCAGCGACCTCATGCAGCACGTCCGCGCGCCGGATTTCCCCACCGGCGGCGAGTTGGTGTCATCCGCCGCGGACATCGAGCAGATCTACGCGACCGGCGGCGGCACGCTCCGGCTGCGCGCAGCGTGGCGGGAGGAGGGCGAGCACATCGTCGTCACCTCGCTGCCGCACCAGATCTCCGGCTCCCGCGTGCTGGAGCAGATCGCCGCCCAGATGCGGGCGAAGAAGCTGCCGATGGTGGAGGACCTGCGCGACGAGTCCGATCACGAGGAGCCCACGCGGCTGGTGATCACGCGCAAGTCGAAGCGCGTGGACAGCGAGCAGCTCATGTCGCACCTGTTCGCCACCACGTCGCTGGAGCGCACCCTCAGGGTGAACCTGAACGTCATCGCCCTCGACGGCCGGCCACGGGTCTTCGACCTGAAGTCGCTGCTGGCCGAATGGCTGGAGTTCCGCAAGGCCACGGTGACCCGCCGGCTCGAGTATCGCCTGAAGAAGGTCACGGAGCGCCTGCACATCCTGGAAGGCCTGCTGATCGCCTACCTCAACATCGACGAGGTGATCGCGATCATCCGCGAGGAGGACGAGCCCAAGGCCGTGCTGATGGAGCGCTTCGGCCTGACCGACGTCCAGGCCGAGGCCATCCTGAACCTGCGCCTGCGCAACCTGGCCAAGCTGGAGGAGATGAAGCTCAGGGGCGAGCAGGACGAGCTGGCCGCCGAGCGCGCGGACATCGAGAAGACGCTGGGCAGCAAGGCGCGGCTGAAGACGCTGCTGAAAAAGGAGATCCGGGCGGATGCCGAGCGCTACGGCGACGAGCGGCGCACCCGCATCGTCCAGCGGGAGGCGGCCCAGGCTCTGGCCGAGACGGAGCTGGTGGCGAGCGAGCCGGTCACGGTCGTGCTGTCGGAGCACGGCTGGGCGCGCGCGGCCAAGGGCCACGAGATCGATCCGATTACCCTGAACTACAAATCCGGCGACGGCTTCCGTGCCGCGGCCCGCGGGCGCAGCAACCAGACTGCCGTGTTCATCGACTCGACCGGCCGCGTGTACAACGTGCTCGCCCACCAGCTGCCCTCGGCGCGGGGGCAGGGCGAGCCCCTGTCGGGACGCTTCAACCCGCCCGACGGCGCAAGCTTCCAGGGCGTCATGATCGGCGACGCCGAAGACCGCTGGGTGCTGGCGAGCGACGCGGGTTACGGCTTCGTGGTGACGCTGGGCGAGCTGGCGACCCGGGCCCGCGCCGGCAAGGCGGTGCTCAGGGTGCCGAAGGGCGGCAACGCGGTGGTCCCGGCGCCCACCGAGTGGGTGGAGGGCGAGTTGCTGGCCGCCGTGAGCAGCGCCGGCCGCCTGCTGGTGTTCGACCTCGACGACCTGCCCGAGCTGGCCAAGGGCAAGGGCAACAAGATCATTGGCATCCCCTCGAAGAAGTACCAGAGCGGCGAGGAACGGATGGTGGCGATAGCGGCGGTGCCGCCGGGCGCCGGGCTGGTCGTGCACTGCGCGAACCGACACATGACGCTGAAGGCCGGCGACCTGGAGCACTACCTGGGCGAGCGCGGCCGCCGCGGCGCGATGCTGTCGCGCAACTACCGCAAGGTCGACCGGCTCGGCGTCGGCTGAGCCGCGGCCTCAGACCTCAGGCGCGGCGCTTCTCCGAGAAGGGGATGACGGCCGTCTCCCGGTCGCTCTCCTCATCCTCGTCCGCGCTCTCGTCGACCGCAGTCTGAGCGGCGGGCTGCTCCGCCGACGGCAACTCCGCCGTGGCCGCGGCGTAGACACCCGTGTGTTCCACCGTATCGCCCGCGTCTGCCGGCTCCGTCGGCATCTCCGTGGTGGCGTCGTCGGCCGACAGCACCGCGGTCTGATCGCCTTCGTCGATGATGTCGCCATCCCGGTCCAGGATGGCGGTGACGCCGGTCTCCTCTGCGTCGTCGGCCGCTGCCGCCCGTGCCTCTGCGGCCCTGGTCTCGGCTCTGCCTGCGGCAATAGTCTCGGCTATGCTCTCGTCGATCTCTTCGCCGTGGGTGGAGATCTCCTGGTCCAGGGCGATGGCGGCGTCGGCGAGCTGCTTCGCCAGCCGCTGTGTGGCCGTGAATTCCTGCTCGTAGTCTTCCTCGAGCATCTCGAGGTCGGCCACTGTCGCCAGGGTGCCGGTGTCCTCCGCGTCCCCGTCGCCGGCCTCCCGCGGGTCAGCGTCCGCCGCCAGCTCGGCGCCGGTATCGACCTCCATGATCATACTCTCGTCGATGCGCTCGTCGGCCGGCAGCACGGCGGCACCGTCCGTCTCCGCCACGGTCTCACTGTCATCGAACCCGGGGAAGTTCATGCGGGCGACGGCCAGCTCCTGCTCGGTGATTACGTCGTCCGATAGGTCGTCCGACAGGTCGTACGAGCCGTCGTCCCTTGCCTCGCCGCTGCCGGCGCCGTCTTCCTCGTCGCCGAAGTCCAGGTCGAGGGACCTGAGCTTCGACTGGGCGGCATCGGACCACTCCTCTTCGGAGACGATGACGTCCGGCTCCGCCTGCTCGAAGACCGGCGTGGCGATCACGTCGGTGTCCTCGCCATCGATT
>CAYQZN010000360.1:0-2894 GCA_964421805.1 uncultured Woeseiaceae bacterium | reverse complement strand
GGGCTCGCGCGCAGCCAGTTGGCCATCTTGATGGCGACGCGCTGCTCGAACTCGTCGTCGGCGCGCTCGGCGAGATAGACCTGGCCCATCCCGCCTTCGCCGATGACGTCGAGCAGGCGATACGGTCCGATGCGCTCGCCGGCGGCGGAGCCGCTCCACCAGCCCGGGGCAGCGGTGCCGGCGACGTCGCCCACGATGTCACCCAGCGCCTCGGTGGCACCGCCGGCGGTCTCCAGCAGGGCCAGTATCTCCGCGGCCAGCGCCTCGTCGCCGCCGCAGGCCTCGCGCACGAAGTCCGCGCGCTCGGGTTCGGGGCGATCGAGCGCGTTACGGTAGATCTCCTTGATCCTGAGCCAGCGTTCCCGTTCCATCCCGAGCCTGCGTCCTACTTGCCCTTCAGCCCGAACCGCGGCCGCCAGATGGCGAGGACTACGTTGGCCGTGAACAGCGCGAGCAGTATCCACCAGGCGCCCCACTCGTCGCTGACGAGGCCGGCGAGCTCGGCCGGCGCGATCTCGCCGCCCAGCGCCTTCTCGCTCAGTTCGGCCGCCCGCTGGGCCGGGCCGTCGATGGCCATCAGCGTGGATTCGAACACGAGGATGCCGGCGAGCGCCTTGGCCCACACCCAGGGCGCCTCGGCGAACGGGAAGTGGGCGGCGATGGCCAGCAGGCCGCTCAGCACGACGATCAGCATGGAGGGCATGATCAGCCACTTGGAGAGCATGGCCAGGCTCTCGCGCATCGCCGCATAGGCTTCCAGCGACTCGACCGGCGGTGCGGTCGCGAGTACGAGCATGTAGGCGGCCAGTCCGCCGGTGATGCCGATGGTGCTCATCGTGTGCAGGAATTTCAGCAGGCGGCGCATGGCCCCTCCGAACCGCAGTGTGCCGTGGCGCATGATATTCTGCCGGCCCGACCATTGCAGTAACACGCGGCGACAGACCCGCCGGGCAGACGATTATGGACACCGCCAGAACGACCGAATTCGTGGACTCCGTCTGGGACGCCGAGATCGTCCCTTCGCTGGAGGACTACATCACCATCCCCGCCCTGTCGCCCCTGTTCGATCCCGAGTGGCGGGCGAACGGCCACATCGACCGGGCCATGGATCACATCGCCGACTGGTGTGCGGCCCGGAACATCGAGGGGATGACCTGGGAGATCGTGCGGCTGGAAGGCAGGACGCCGCTCCTCTACATGGAGATTCCGGGCGCCACGGAGGAGACCGTGCTCCTGTACGGGCACATGGACAAGCAGCCGCCGTTCACCGGCTGGCGCGACGATCTGGGACCCTGGAAGCCGGTGATCGAGGACGGCAGGCTCTACGGACGCGGCGGCGCCGACGACGGCTACGCCGCCTACGGCTCGCTGGCCGCCATCGAGGCGCTGCAGCGGCAGGGCGTCCCGCATCCCCGCTGCATCGTGCTCATCGAGGGTTCGGAGGAGAGCGGCAGCCCGGATCTGCCCGCCTATCTCGATCACCTGAGCGAGCGCATCGGCACGCCGGGCCTGATCGTCTGTCTGGATTCCGGCGCCGGCAACTACGACCAGCTCTGGGTGACCACCTCGCTGCGCGGCATCGTCGTGGGCGATCTGCGCGTGGACGTGCTCACCGAGGGCGTGCACTCGGGCACGGCCAGCGGCATCGTGCCTTCGAGTTTCCGCATTGCGCGCGCGCTGCTCGGGCGCATCGAAGACCCCGAGACCGGCGAGATCGGCGTGCCGGAGTTCCTGGCGGAGCCTGAAGGCGAGCGCCTGGAGCAGGTGCGCCGCGCCGCCGAGGTGCTCGGCGACGAGGTCTGGCGGAGCTTCCCGTACGCGGATGGCACCGGCCCGGTCACCGACGACGTCGCCGAACTGGTGCTGAACAACACCTGGCGTCCGGCGCTGTCGGTGGTGGGCGCGGACGGCCTGCCGGAGGCCGCCATCGCGGGCAACGTGCTGCGCACCCACACCACGCTGAAGCTGTCGCTGCGCCTGCCGCCCACGGTCGACGCTCCGGCGGCTGCCCGGCGGCTGAAGGAGATTCTGGAGGCCGATCCGCCCCACGGCGCGAAAGTGGTCTTCGACATCGAGGGACCCGGCAGCGGCTGGGCCGCGCCGGTGCCGGCGCCCTGGCTCGCGCAGAGCCTGGAGGCCGCCTCCGAGGCCTTCTTCGGCCGGCCCGTCTGTTACCGGGGCGAGGGCGGCTCCATCCCGTTCATGAACATGCTGGGGGAGCAATATCCCGAGACCCAGTTCCTGGTGACCGGTGTACTCGGACCCCAGTCCAACGCCCACGGCCCGAACGAGTTCCTGCATATCGCCACCGGCAAGCGGCTGACGGCCTGCGTCGCCAGGGTGCTGGCCGATTACGCGGCCGAGCACGCCGGGGCGGACGAGCGCGCGGCATAGCGGGTGTCTGCACGCCCCCGGCAACATAGGCCGCGGCGCGTCCGTGCCACGGTCCTGGTCATGGTGCTGGCCGGGTGCGCTGCCGCCGCCGCGCAGCAGAACGTCCTCGGCGACTTCACCCGCGGCCTCGACGGCTGGGAGGAGCGCAGCTTCGTCGGCAACACGGAATACCGGGTGGTTTCGCGGGACGGGCAGGCCGCGGTGCGGGCCGAGACGGATGCTGCGGCCAGCGCGCTGTACCGGCGCACGGAGATCGACCTCGGCGAGACCCCGTATCTGCGCTGGCGCTGGCGGGTGGAGGGAACCTACGGCGACGGCATCGACGAGACTGCCAAGTCCGGCGACGACTACCCGGCCCGCATCTATGTGGTGCGCCGCGGCGGGCTCGCATTCTGGCGCACCCGGGCGCTCAACTACGTCTGGTCCAGCGCGCAGCCACCGGGATCGCGCTGGCCGAATGCCTACGCCGGCGACAACGTGCAGATGCTGGCCGTGAACGC
>CAYQZN010000359.1:0-2905 GCA_964421805.1 uncultured Woeseiaceae bacterium | reverse complement strand
ACGGCCCGGCCCGCTCGCGCCAGGCGGGATGTCGCCCGCCCCGTCGCGAAGACGGGCCGCAGCCTCGTCGAGCATCTGCCGGGTCGAGACCGCGGCCGGATCACGGGCGTCGCCCGGGAACAGGTTCCTCGGATTGCCCGGGGTCCCTTGCGCGGCATCCGCGGGCGGCAAGGCGTTGCCGTCCGGGCGGAAGCCGTTTGCCGGCGTGCCGGGAGCGGCCGGGTCCGCGTGTGCCGGGATCCGGAAAGGCGTGCCGGCCGACGGATCGGCGGCCACAGCGCGCAGTTTCACGGGGCCGGAGCCCGCCGCGAAGCCCTCACCGGGCCGCATGTTCAGCATGTTTTCGATCAAGGGACCGCTCCCGTCTTGTGTTATCCACCCGGACAGGAGCAAGAAGCGTGCCAGGCCCTAGTCCTCACCGAACACCTGCCGGGGCCGCGCTTCGGCGTCGACGGCGCGCTGTTCGCGGCGCTCCTCCTCACGCAGCTCGTTGCGGCGGTAGCGGTCGATGATGCGGTCGAGCGACTCCAGCCGCTGGCGCTTCACCTGCCATTGCCGGCGCAGGTCGTCCCGCCGCCGGCGCCAGTCCGCGATGATGCCCTCCTGCATGACGATCGCCTGGTTCAGCCGGTCCAGGAACAGCCGGTAGTCGCGCCACCGGCTCGAACCCACGGCTTGGCTCTCCCGGCTCTGCGCCGCGTATTCCTCGCGGTGCTGCCTCAGCTCCTGCAGCCGGCCGATCTGCTCCTGCAGCGTCCGTTCGGCCCTGCCCAGCTCGCGGGAGAGGTCCTGCTCCTCGGCACTGGCCACGTCGTGCACGGGCTGCATGCGGGTCGAGCGTTTGTTCGCCATGTCAGTTTCCTCCGCCGGCAGCGGCGCCATCGGCCGGCACCGGCTCGGTACCGGCAGGCTCCGCCGGCAGCAGGTTGTCCAGCATCCGCAGGCTGGTCGCCATGTCCTCGCGCTGCTCGAAGTCCTGACGCAGGAACTCGATCATGGCCGGCCAGACGCCGATGGCCTCGTCCACGCGCCGGTCCGAGCCGCGCTGGTAGGCGCCCACTGCGATCAGGTCCCGATTGTGCTGGTAGGTGGCGTAGATCTGGCGGAAACGGCTCACCTGGGCCAGCTGGTCCTTCGGCGTGATCTGGTGCATCGCCCGGCTCACCGAGGCCTCGACGTCGATGGCGGGATACAGGCCGGATTCCGCGAGCTGGCGCGACAGCACGATATGGCCGTCCAGGATGGCCCGGGCGGCATCGGCGATGGGGTCGTTATGGTCGTCGCCTTCGGTCAGCACGGTGTAGAGCGCCGTAATCGAGCCCTCGCCGCTCGCGCCATTGCCGGCGCGCTCCACCAGCTGCGGCAGCTTGGCGAAGACGGACGGCGGATAGCCCTTGGTGGCGGGCGGTTCGCCGATGGCGAGCGCTATCTCCCGCTGTGCCTGGGCGAAGCGGGTCAGCGAGTCCATGAGCAGGAGCACCTGCAGCCCCTGGTCGCGGAAATACTCCGCGATGGCGGTGCAGAGCCAGGCGCCGTGCAGGCGCATGAGCGGTGTGTCGTCCGCGGGCGTCGCCACGACAACAGAGCGGGCCAGACCCTCCTCGCCCAGCGTGGAGTCCACGAATTCCTTCACCTCGCGGCCCCGCTCGCCGATCATCCCGACCACCACCACGTCGGCGTTGGTGTAGCGGGTCATCATGCCGAGCAGCATGCTCTTGCCGACGCCGCTGCCGGCGAACAGACCCATGCGCTGACCGCGGCCCACGGTCAGCAGCGCGTTGATGGAGCGCACGCCGACGTCGAGCGGCTCGGTGATCCGCCGGCGCTGCAGCGGATTCATGCGTGTGCCCGTCAGCGGCACGCGGTCACTTGCCCGCGGCGCCGGCAGCCCGTCCAGAGGACGGCCGCGCCCGTCCAGCACCCGGCCCAGCAGCTCCGTGCCCGCCGCGACTTCGCGCACGCCCGGCGAGGGGATTACCCGCGCGTCGGGCGCGATGCCGTGGATGTGCCCGGTCGGCATCAGATAGAGACTCTCTCCCGCGAAACCCACGACCTCCGTCTCCACGGTATGGCCGTCCAGCGAGACCACGTCACAGCGGCCGCCCACTGCGGCCTGGCAGCCTTCGGCCTCAAGGGTGAGGCCCACCGTGCGCCGCAGCGTGCCCTCCACGACCATCGGCGGGGCGTTCTCGATGCGGCCCTGATAGTGGCGCAGCCGCTCGGCCCAGCGGGTGGAGCGGTTCGCGGACGGTACGGCCGTGCCGGCGCCGCCGCTCACGTGCGCTCGTCCTCTATCAGGCCCGACAGGGTGCGGTTCAGCCGGCTCTCCACCGTGGCGTCGATGCGGGATTTCTCCGCCTTCACCAGGCAGCCGCCGCGGGTCACCAGCGGGTCCTCGGTGAGCCGCCAGGGACGTTCCTCCTCGGCGACCGTGAGCGCCTCGCGTACCAGCGCCGCGTCCTCGGGATGCAACTGCACCTCGATGCTGCGGCTGGCCACCGGCAGCATGCGCAGCGCATCGCGGACTACGCCGATGACGTGGCCGGGATCACTCTGCAGTTCCCGTCGGAGCAGCTGGCGCACCGCCAGCGTCACCAGGCGCAGGACCTGTTGCTCGACCTCGTCGTCGAGTTCCTCGAACGGTTTGCACAGCGCGACGAGCAGCGACTGCAGCCTGGCGGCGCGTTCGCCGACCTCGTCGGCACCGGCCTGCACGCCCTCCTCGTAACCCTGGCGCCAGGCCTCCTCGTAGGCCTCCCGCTGCAGGGTTTCCAGCCGGCTCGCCGTGACCAGCCCCTCGTCGCCGATGTCGGGCTGCTGCCAGCGGGTGGCCGCCTCGTCCGTCGCGGGCTCAGACATACTCCTCTCCGCTGGTGCCGAGATCGAGCTCGCCGGCGTCGGCCAT
>CAYQZN010000358.1:0-2905 GCA_964421805.1 uncultured Woeseiaceae bacterium | reverse complement strand
TGACCGACAAGATCGAGTATCTGTCGGCCATCGAGGAGAGCCAGTACGTGGTGGCCCAGGCCAACGCGGTGCTGGATGCCAGGGGCCGCTTTTCCGACGAGCTCGTCTCGGTCCGTCATCGCAACGAGTTCACCCTGGCCGACCCGAGCATCATCGACTACATGGACATCTCGCCGAAGCAGATCGTCTCGGTGGCGGCCTCGCTGATTCCGTTCCTCGAGCACGACGACGCCAACCGCGCGCTGATGGGCTCGAACATGCAGCGCCAGGCGGTGCCGACGCTGCGCTCCGAGGCGCCTCTGGTGGGCACCGGAATGGAGCGTGCCGTGGCCATCGACTCCGGCGTGACCGTGGTCGCCGACCGCGGCGGCGTGGTCGATTCCGTCGATGCCTCGCGCATCGTGGTCCGGGTCAACGACGAGGAGACCGAGGCGGGCGAGGCCGGTGTGGATATCTACAACCTCACCAAGTACACCCGCTCGAACCAGAACACCTGCATCAACCAGCGGCCGCTGGTGAACGCCGGTGACACGATCGCCAGAGGCGACGTGCTGGCCGACGGGCCCTCGACGAACCTGGGCGAGCTGGCCCTCGGGCAGAATCTGCTCGTGGCCTTCATGCCCTGGAACGGCTACAACTTCGAGGACTCCATCCTGATCTCCGAGCGGGTGGTGCACGAGGACCGCTTCACCACCATCCACATCGAGGAGCTGACCTGTGTCGCCCGCGACACCAAGCTCGGGCCTGAGGACGTCACCGCCGACATCCCGAACGTGGGCGATTCCGCGCTGGCCAACCTGGACGAGTCGGGCATCGCGTTCATCGGTGCCGAGGTCGGGGCCGGCGACATCCTCGTGGGCAAGGTCACGCCGAAGGGCGAAACCCAGCTCACCCCGGAGGAGAAGCTGCTGCGTGCCATCTTCGGCGAGAAGGCGTCCGACGTGAAGGACACCTCGCTGCGCGTCCCGCCGGGCATGGACGGCACGGTGATCGACGTGCGCGTCTTCACCCGCGACGGCGTCGAGAAGGACGCCCGCGCGCTGTCCATCGAGAAGATGGAGCTCGAGAGCGTGCGCAAGGACCTGGACGACCAGCTGCGCATCCTCGAGGACGATATCTTCGAGCGCATGGCGCGCATGCTGCTCGGCAAGGTGGCCGAGGGCGGGCCGAACAAGCTCGCCTCCGGCAGCAAGATCACGAAGGCGTATCTGGACGAGACGCCGCGTGAGAAGTGGTTCGAGATCCGCCTGAAGAACGAGGAGGCCAACGAGGAGCTCGAGCGCACCGCCGAGCGCCTGAAGGCCCAGCGGGAGGACTTCGACCGCCGCTACGAGGAGAAGAAGCAGAAGATCACGGCGGGCGACGATCTCGCCCCCGGCGTGCTGAAGATGGTCAAGGTCTACCTGGCGGTGAAGCGCCGCGTGCAGCCGGGCGACAAGATGGCCGGCCGTCACGGCAACAAGGGCGTGATCTCGACCATCGTACCGGTGGAGGACATGCCCTACACCGAGGACGGCACCCCGGTCGATATCGTCCTGAACCCGCTCGGCGTGCCTTCGCGCATGAACGTCGGCCAGGTTCTGGAGACCCATCTCGGCTGGGCCGCGAAGGGCCTCGGCAAGAAGATCGGCGACATGCTGCGGGCCCAGGAGGCCACCGCGAAGCTTCGCGGTTTCCTCGAGGAGGTCTACAACAAGAGCGGCGGCAAGAAGGAGCAGCTGGACGAGTTCTCCGACGAGGAGATCGTCGAACTGGCCGGCAATCTGGTGAACGGCGTGCCCATGGCCACGCCGGTCTTCGACGGCGCCGACGAGCCCGAGATCAAGGGCCTGCTGGAACTGGCGGATCTGCCCACCAGCGGTCAGGCGAACCTGATCGACGGTCGCACCGGCGAGCAGTTCCTCCGCCCGGTCACGGTCGGCTACATGTACATGCTGAAGCTGAACCACCTGGTTGACGACAAGATGCATGCCCGCTCCACCGGACCGTACAGCCTGGTCACCCAGCAGCCGCTGGGCGGCAAGGCCCAGTTCGGCGGCCAGCGCTTCGGCGAGATGGAGGTGTGGGCGCTGGAGGCCTACGGCGCCGCCTACACGCTGCAGGAGATGCTGACGGTCAAGTCGGACGACGTGCAGGGCCGCACCAAGATGTACAAGAACATCGTGGACGGCACGCACCAGATGCAGGCCGGCATGCCCGAGTCGTTCAACGTCCTGGTCAAGGAAATCCGCTCGCTCGGTATCAACATCGAGCTGGAGGCCGAATGATATGAAAGACCTACTGAAGCTCTTCAAGACACAGACGCCGACCGAGGACTTCGATGCCATCCGCATCGGCCTGGCCTCGCCGGACATGATCCGTTCCTGGTCCTACGGTGAGGTGAAGAAGCCGGAGACCATCAACTACCGGACCTTCAAGCCGGAGCGAGACGGTCTGTTCTGCGCCAAGATCTTCGGCCCCATCAAGGACTACGAGTGCCTGTGCGGCAAGTACAAGCGGCTGAAGCACCGCGGCGTGGTCTGCGAGAAGTGCGGCGTCGAGGTCACCCAGACCAAGGTGCGCCGTGAACGCATGGCCCACATCGAGCTGGCGAGCCCGGTGGCGCACATCTGGTTCCTGAAGTCGCTGCCCTCGCGCATCGGCCTCATGCTCGATATGACGCTGCGCGAGATCGAGCGGGTGCTCTACTTCGAGGCCTTCGTGGTCATCGACCCGGGCATGACGCCGCTGGAACGCTGCCAGCTCCTCTCCGATGAGGCCTATCTCGAGGCCATCGAGCAGTACGGCGACGAGTTCGACGCCCGCATGGGTGCCGAGGCCGTCTTCGAGATGCTGCGTACGATGGATTTGCGCGGCGAGGTCATGAAGGTGCGCGAGGAGATCGACGGCACCAACTCCGAGACCA
>CAYQZN010000357.1:0-2922 GCA_964421805.1 uncultured Woeseiaceae bacterium | reverse complement strand
CCTGGCGCTTCGCCCAGTGGACGATGCGCTCCTGCACCGAGCGGGGGGCGAGCCGCGTGCCCCGGCGGCTGACGAACAGCGCATGCTCCTCCTGGCCGGCCATCCGCACCCGGGTTCGGCGCCATTCGGCGAGCGCCTCGAGCGCGCGGCGGCCGACCGGCACGATGCGGGTTCTGGCGCCCTTGCCGGTCACCGTGACGGTGGCATCCGATGCGTCCACGTCGTGCAGGTCCAGGGCCACGAGCTCCGCCAGCCGCAGCCCCGACGAATACAGCAGCTCGAGCATGGCGCGGTCGCGTATCGTCAGCGGCTCGTCGCCCGGCAACTCGAGCAGGCGGGCCATCTGGTCGGCGTCCAGGGTCCCCGGCAGTCGCTTGCCCGCCTTCGGCGCACTGACGTCGGCGGCAGGGTTGCGCTTCAGCACCTTCTCCCGGATCAGGTAGCGGAAGAAGCTGCGTACCGCCGACAGGCGTCGCTGGATGGAGCGGGGCGAGAGTCCGCGCCGATGGCAGGCGGCGGCGAAGGCGCGGATATCGTGGGTGGTGAGGTCGCGCCAGCGGTCGTGGCCGGCGCGCTCGCAATAGTCGACCAGGGCCGCGAGGTCCCGGCGGTAGTTGGCCACGGTATGCGCGGAGCAGCGCTTCTCGAAGGCGAGATGCTCGAGGAAGGCGGCGGTGCGCTGGCGTTCTTCCGGCGACAACGGGCCGACCGGTCAGTAACGCCTCACGGCAGCGGCCACGAGCTCGCCGATGCGGGTGAGGAAGTCGATGCTCATGGCCGGGTGGAAATGATCCGCATCGACGCTGCCGATGCCGATGAAGCCGAGCGCGGCCCCCTCGCCGAGCGGCAGCAGCGCCATGCTGCCCACCTCGTCGGCGGAGGCGCCGAACAGGAATTCGCGCTGGCTGTCGCGCACCCGGCCGCAGCGGGCGCGCGCGGCCGACAGGAAGGTCTCGAAGGGGCCGAGCCGCGGGTCGTCCCGGCCGATGACGTGCAGGAAACGCCGCTCGCCGACGCCGGCGTAGTCCGCCGGGTCGCCGAACAGCACCATCACGGCGTGGTCCGCCCCGAAGCCCGTGCGCAGTTCCCGCGCGATGCAGGCCAGGGTCTCCTCCCGGCTGTCGGCAGCCATGAGCGCCAGCGCCAGCGTGTGGATGCGGGCGGCCAGGCGGTCGTTGGCGCGCGCCACCTCCAGGAGTTCCCGCAGTTTGCGCTCGAGCTTGAGGTTCTTCTGCCTGAGCGTCGCCACCTGGCGCTCCACCAGCGAGACGGCGCCGCCGCCCGCAGCATGGGGCAGGCGCAGCGTGTCTAGCAGGCGGGGATGGTTCTCGAAGAACTCGGGGTGGTGCAGGAGATAGTCCTCCACGGCCTCCTCGCTGGCACTGTCCACCACGGGCTCTCGGTTGTGCTGTGTGCTCATAGGGCGACGGTTCCCTCGAAGGAGTACTGGGCCGGGCCGGTCAGCCAGACGGCCTCACCGGGGCCGCGCCAGCTTACCACGAGATCGCCGCCCGGCAGGCCGAGGCGAACCTCGTCGCCGAACAGGCCGCGGCGTCTGCCCGCCACCATCGCGGCGCAGGCGCCGCTGCCGCAGGCCCGGGTCTCGCCGACCCCGCGCTCCCACACCCGCAGCAGAGCCCGGTCGCGCCCGCGCGGCTCCAGGAAGCCCACGTTGCAGCGCTCGGGGAAGGCGGGGTGATGTTCCAGCGCGGGCCCCAGTTCGGCCACCGGGGCGCTCTCCACGTCGTCCACCAGCAGGACGCAATGGGGATTGCCCATGGACAGCGCTGCGACCTCGACCGTGCGGTCGCCGGCCTCCAGCCGGTAGGTGTCGGCTTCCGCTGCTGCGGTCATCGGGATATCCGCCGGCGCGAACCGCGGCGCGCCCATGGAGACGGCGGTGACGCCGGGCCCGTCGATGCGCGCCTCGGAGACGCCGGCGCGGCACTCGAGCCGCAGCACCGGCGGCGCGCCCGGCGCCTCGCCGAGCAGGCGCGCGATGCAGCGCAGACCGTTGCCGCACTGCTCCACTTCGCCGCCGTCGGCGTTGAATATCCGGTACCAGGCGTCGGTGCCCGCGCTGCGCGGCGCTTCTATCCAGAGCAGCTGGTCGAAGCCCACGCCCTCGCGGCGGCGGGCCAGGCGGCGGATGGCGGCGGCGTCGGGCAGTAAGGCATCGGGCTGGTCGCGGACGACCATGAAGTCGTTGCCGAGGCCGTGCATTTTTACGAAGGGCAGTTGCATGGGCGTACTGTAGGTCAAATCGGCGGGCGAATGATGCCGGTAACGCGTGGACTTTCTAGCGGCGCAACGATACTTTACATAAACTGCAGAAAACCAAAACGAAGCGCAGGGAGACATCATGCGTCAGATCATCGTGCTGAACCCGAAGGGCGGTTGCGGCAAAAGTACGCTCGCTACCAATCTTGCCGCCTACTACGCGAACGAAGGCAAGAGCGTCGCACTCGCGGACTACGACCCGCAGCGCTCCAGCCTGGACTGGCTCGAGCGCCGGCCGGAAGGCTACCCGGAGATCGTCGGCCTCGCCGCCTTCGAGGAAGGCCTGAAGCACCTGCCCCGCAGCGCCGACGTGCTGGTGATGGACGCGCCGGCGCGTTCCCACGGACCGGAACTGACCTCGCTCATCAATCATGCCGAGACCATCATCGTGCCCGTGCTGCCGTCGACGGTGGACATGCAGGCGGCCAACCGCTTCATCGACGAGCTCCTGGGTGTCGGCAAGGTGGAGCGCAAGAAGGCGCGCATCGGCGTGGTGGCCAACCGGGTGCGCGAGAACACCCTGATCGCCGGCGATCTGGACGAATACCTGGAGAGTCTGAAGGTGCCCTACGTGGCCTGGTTCCGGGAGGCCCAGAACTATATCCGCGCCTACACCCGGGGGCTGGGCGTCGCGGAGCTGCC
>CAYQZN010000356.1:0-2924 GCA_964421805.1 uncultured Woeseiaceae bacterium | reverse complement strand
TGCCGGCCTTCGTCGGTCTGGCCAACTGGATGATCCCCATGATGGTGGGCGCGCCTGACATGGCGCTGCCGCGCATGAACAACTGGTCGTTCTGGATCCTGCCGGCAGCCTTCACCATCCTCCTGGCCACGCTGTTCGTGCCGGGCGGCGCGCCGGCCAGCGGCTGGACCATGTACCCGCCGCTGGTGCTGCAGACCGGCGACGCCTTCCCGCTGCTGATCTTCTCCGTCCACCTGATGGGCATCTCCTCCATCATGGGCGCGATCAACATCATCGTGACCATCATGAACATGCGCGCGCCCGGCATGACGCTGCTGAAGATGCCCATGTTCGTGTGGTCCTGGCTGATCACCGCCTATCTCCTGATCGCGGTGATGCCGGTACTGGCCGGCGCGGTGACCATGCTGCTGACCGACCAGTTCTTCGGCACCAGCTTCTTCCGCGCGGCCGGCGGCGGCGACCCGGTGATGTTCCAGCACATCTTCTGGTTCTTCGGCCATCCCGAGGTGTACATCATGATCCTGCCGGCTTTCGGCATCGTCTCGGAGATCATCCCCACGTTTTCCCGCAAGCCGCTGTTCGGCTACGACTCGATGGTGTACGCCACGGCCAGCATCGCGTTCCTGTCGTTCATCGTCTGGGCGCACCACATGTTCACGGTGGGCATGCCGCTGACCGGCCAGCTCTTCTTCATGTTCTCCACCATGCTGATCGCGGTGCCGACGGGCGTGAAGATCTTCAACTGGACGTCGACGATGTGGCGGGGCTCGATGACCTTCGAGACGCCCATGCTGTTCGCCATCGCGTTCCTGTTCCTGTTCACCATCGGCGGCTTCTCCGGCCTGATGCTCGCCATCGTGCCGGCGGACTTCCAGTACCACGACTCCTACTTCGTGGTGGCGCACTTCCACTACGTGCTGGTGCCGGGCGCCATCTTCGCCATCATGGCGGCCGCCTACTACTGGCTGCCGAAGTGGACCGGGCACATGTACAACGAGACGCTGGGCAAGTGGCACTTCTGGCTCACCACCATTTTCGTGAACGTGACCTTCTTCCCGATGCACTTCGTGGGACTCGCCGGCATGCCGCGCCGCATCCCCGACTACGCCACCCAGTTCGCCGATTTCAACCTGCTGGCGACGGTCGGGGCCTTCGGCTTCGGCCTGTCCCAGCTGCTGTTCGTCTGGATCGTCGTCTCCTGCGCGCGCGGCGGCAAGCCTGCCACGGCGGAGGTCTGGGACAATCCGAAGGGCCTGGAGTGGACGGTGCCCTCGCCGGCGCCGTATCACACCTTCGACCAGGCGCCGGAGGTCAAGTAAGCGCCCGTGGATGAACGCAAGCCCGAACAGCGCCGCAAGGCACTGCGCAACGCCGTCATCCTGGCGGTGGTGGCGGTGGGGTTCTACGCCGGCTTCATATTCGTCGAGTATCTGCGCAGCCAGGGAGGCAGCTAGGCCATGACGGAAGACAGCGGCAAGCGCAACCACAGGGGGCTGTCCTGGCAGCTGCTGGTGATGACCGTGGCCATGTTCGGCTTCGGCTTCGCGCTGGTGCCGCTGTACGACGTGTTCTGCGAGATCACCGGCCTCGGCGGCCGCACGAATGCCGAAGCCGTGACGGTCACCGAGCAGCCCGACGAGAACCGGCTGATCACGGTGGAGTTCGTCGCCACGGTCAACCAGCGGGGCCCGTGGGAGTTCGAGCCCACCGTCACCAAGATGCAGGTGCATCCCGGCAAGCTCTACGACACCACCTTCTTCGCGAAGAACCTGCAGGATCACGGCACCGTCGGCCGCGCCGTGCCCAGCGTGTCGCCACCGGTGGCCGCGCGGCATTTCACGAAGACGGAGTGCTTCTGCTTCACCAACCAGCCCTTCGAGGCTCAGCAGGGCAGGGACATGCCGGTGCGGTTCATCGTCGACCGGGCGCTGCCCGCCCACATCGACACGGTGACGCTTTCCTATACCCTGTTCGACACCGAACAACAGGTGGCTGCGGCAGACGACTGAGCGTCAACCGCAACCCGGCTCATAACAAGACAGCCAGTAAAGACAGCGGGACATACCCATGGCACAGACCAAAGACAGCTATTACGTACCCCACGGCAGCCACTGGCCCGTGGTGGGCTCCGTCGGCCTCTTCCTCCTCATGGTCGGGGTATCGATGTGGCTGAACGGCTCGGACATCGGCAGCTGGATCACGTTTGCGGGCATCGGCGTCATCGTCGTGATGCTGTTCGGCTGGTTCGGCGACGTCATCGACGAGAGCGAGGGCGGCGTCTACAACGCCCAGGTGGACAAGTCTTTCCGCATGGGGATGATGTGGTTCATCTTCTCCGAGGTGATGTTCTTCGCCGCCTTCTTCGGCGCGCTGTTCTACGCCCGCTCCTTCGTGCTGCCCTGGCTGGACGGCGAGGGCAACAACTTCTTCACCAACCTGCTGCTGTGGCCCGGCTTCGAGGACACCTGGCCCACTAACGGACCTGCCGAAATGGGCGGCGAGTTCCGGAAGATGGGCGCACTCGGCCTGCCGCTGATCAACACCGCCATCCTGCTCACCTCGAGTGTGACCGTGACCATCGCGCATCACGCCATCCGTGAGGGGAACCGGGGCATGACCGCCCTTTTCCTGGCGCTGACGTTCCTGCTCGGCTACGTGTTCGTCGGGCTGCAGGCCTACGAGTACGTGCACGCGTACCGGGACCTGAACCTGACGCTGGAGTCTGGCATCTACGGTTCGACGTTCTTCATGCTCACGGGCTTCCATGGCATGCACGTGACGATCGGCGCGATCATGCTGACCGTGATCTTCCTGCGGGTGGTACGCGGCCACTTCTCCGCCAAGCACCACTTCGCCTTCGAGGCGACCGCCTGGTACTGGCACTTCGTGGACGTGGTCTGGCTGGGCCTCTACATCTTCGTCTA
>CAYQZN010000355.1:0-2929 GCA_964421805.1 uncultured Woeseiaceae bacterium | reverse complement strand
AGATCGTCGGCCGGGGCCGTAACACGCCCATCGGCTCCTGCGATCCCACGGCCCATGCGGAGATCGGCGCGTTGCGGGAGGCGGCGCATCGGCTGGGCAACTATCGACTCACCGACACCACCCTCTACGTCACCCTGGAGCCGTGCATCATGTGCGCGGGCGCCATGCGTCATGCGCGGGTCGAGCGTCTGGTGTTCGGTGCCGCCGATCCGAAAAGCGGCGTGGCCGGCACGGTGGTGGATCTGTGCCGCGGGCCCGGCGCCAACCACGACCTGAAAGTCACCGGCGGCGTGCTGGCGGAGGAGTGCGGGGATCTGCTGCGGGCGTTCTTCCGCGCCCGCCGGGCAGCGGCGGGCGGCGCTGCGCAGGATGGCGGTTAATCGACCGCTGCCGCTTGCGACTCGTCCTCGCCGCCACCGGTCTCGGCGGCGGGCGCTTCCTCGCCGTCTTCCTGAGCGAGCACCGTCCCGCCCTTGCGTTCCTGCTCGCGCTGCTCCCGGTCGGTGAGCCAGCGCAGGATATCGAGGTACGTGCGCACGTTCTCCACGTACAGCACCGGCTCCCAGCCCCGGGCGTAGCCGTACATCAGCCGCGAATACCACTTGCGCTGGGCCAGCAGGGGCAGCGTCTCGCTCACGTCGATCCAGGCGTCCGGATTGCCGCCCTGGATCTCGACGATGCGCCGGGCGTCCATGAGATGGCCATAGCCCACGTTGTAGGCGGCGAGCGACATCCAGGTGCGGTCCGGTTCCTTGATGGAATCCGGCAGCCGCTGCTTCAGCCGACGGAGGAAACGCGCACCGCCGGAGATGCTCGACTCCGGATCCACCCGGTCCTCGATGCCGAGATAATCCGCCGTCGCCTCGGTCAGCATCATGATGCCGCGCACGCCGGTGGGCGACACGGCGCCGGGGCGCCAGTGGGATTCCTGGTAGCCCATGGCGGCCAGCAGGCGCCAGTCGATGGTGTTCTCGTCGGCCGCCTCCTCGAACATGTCCCGGTAGCGGGGCAGGCGCCGCTCGTAGTGGCGCATGAAGGCGCGGGTGCCCACGTAATCGAACTTGTCCGTGTGGCCGTAATAGCGTTCGAGGATGCGGGCGAGCCGGCCACCCTGCTTCGTGCGCCGCAGGTACCGGTTGGCGGCCTCCACCAGGCTGTCGTCGGCGTCCGCCGGGAAGGCCCAGGCGATGGGGTCGGCCATCTCCAGGTCCAGCGCCACGCGCAGCTCGGGATGGTAGTTGCGGATGATGTTGAAATCCGTGGAGTCGGCCACCGTGTAGTCGATCTCGTCGGCGGCGACGCTCATGAGCAGGTCGGCCACCTCGGCGCTGCGCTCCTCCGACCAGTCCAGCGCGGGGACCTCCTGCTGCAGCGACTCGAGCGTCTCCACGTGGCTGCTGCCGGCCATCACCGCGATGCGGCCGTCGGTCAGCTCTTCCACGCTGCGGGGCTTGCCGGTGCCGAGCCGGTAGATCAGGTGCTGCGTCACCTCGTGATAGGGAATGCTGAACTGCACGCGCTCCTTGCGGGACTCGGTCACGGACAGCCCCGCCGCCGCCATGTGCGCCTCGCCGCCCGTGATGGTGGGGATGATCTGGTCGAAACTCTCCACCGCGGTGATCTTCAGCTCCACGTCGAGGCTGTCGGCGAAGCCTTTCACCAGGTCGTACTCGGGCCCGACGGGGCCGTTCACGCCGATGTAATACGCGGTGGGGCTGTTGCGGGTGACCACCCGCAGCTCGCCGAGTGTCTTCACCTGCTCGAGCTGAGGCGGGAGTTCCTGGCAGGTGCCGAGGAGTGCCGCGATCGCCAGATAGATGAGGATTCTGATGATCATCAATCTCCTTCGTCGCCCGACCGCCATCTTCTGCTTGCTCTTGGCGGCGGCGGACGCATCGCCGTGTCCCCGGCCGTATCTCCATTATAGGCGCCACACGGGCCCGCGGCTTGACAGCCGTCTCACACGTGACCATGATCCGCAGCCCATTCCGGACGCAGCAGACCGCTGCCGGACGCCTAACTTGTTGATACAATTAGGTCGTTAATGGGCTTTTCAAGTACGGAGGGGTGCCGGAGTGGTCGAACGGGCCTGACTCGAAATCAGGTGTGCGCGTAAGCGTACCGTGGGTTCGAATCCCACCCCCTCCGCCAAAAATCGGAAAAGGGGCCCTCGCGGCCCCTTTTTTGATTTTTCGAGGGGGTGCTGTGGACGAACCCACCGGGTTCGAACCGAGCGCGGCACAGCCGCGCGACAGACGGCGGCGCCCCGCGCCGCCGCCCGGAGGGTGAGCGCCGCAGGCGCGAATCAATCCCACCCCCTCCACCCGTTTCGCCCAGGCACGTTGCCGTCGGTGTATCCAGAGCTTGCTGCCCGGTTTCCTGCAGCCGGCCTGTCAGTACGCACCCGAGCCCGCAGCCCGTCCCACCTGCACCTGCCTCACGATAATGAGCGCCAGCGCCGTGATGTTCATCAGGAACGCATAGATCACACTCGGCACCGCCAGCCCGGATACGCTCAGCAGGCTCACGGCCACCGTGATGCCCAGCGCGCTGTTCTGGATGCCGCATTCCACCGCCAGCGCGATGCGGCCAGCCGTGGGCAGGCGGCCGAGTACGCCCAGCAGCGCCCCGGTCGCCATCGTCGTGACGTTGAGCACGAGGATCGCCGGACCCACTTTCCAGAAATGTTCCGTGATGCTCGGCCATTCGGTGTAGAAGGTCGCGAAGACGATCGCAAGGAACACGGCGGTGGCCACCTTGCCAATCGCCTTCGTGACGCCGGGCGCGAGCCACCCGGCCTGATTGAATGCCAGGCCGACGGCGACCGGCAGCAGGGTGATCAGGAACAGGCTGCCGATGGCCTGGCCCAGGGGGTAGTCGACCGGTGCCGCCTGGCCGAGGAAGTGCTGCAGCGACAGACCGACGATGA